>CAZJXU010000026.1:0-12270 GCA_964550095.1 uncultured Spirochaetales bacterium
GCGACTGTTATAGAGCCCTCGGCGCGCATGAGCGCGCTGGCCAAGGCGCAGTGTGCCGCCGCCGACGGGCCCGGCGAGGCGCCGGCCCTGGTGCGCGGCTGGGCCGATGCGCTGCCCTTCGCAGCGGACAGCTTCGATGCAGGTTTCTGCAAGGGCGCGCTCGACCACTTCGACAAGCCGGAGCGCGCTCTCGCCGAGCTGGCGCGGGTGACAAAGGCCGAGGGCCGCGTGGTGCTGGCCGTCGCCAACTTCGAGTCGCTCTCCTGCAGGCTGGCGCGCCTGCGCGACAACGTCGACGAAACCTGGCTGGCGCGCTCGATGCGACGCGGGCGTCGCCACTACGATGTGCCCGCCGACCACTTCACGCGCTACGACCTGGCCTTGCTGCGCGAGCAGGCCGCGCCCCACCTGGAACGCACGCGCCTCATCGGCGTTTCGCTGGGCTGGGGGCTGCTGCCCTGGAGCCGCCTGCTGGAGCGCCTGCCCAGGCGGGCGGCCCGCGCACTGCTGCGCCTGGCCGATGCCGTGGCCCGGCGCCTTCCGGGCCTGGCGGACGTGGTGGTGCTGACGGGCAGCCCGCGCAAAGCCGGGGGGCAGAAATCCGAATCCGCCGCCGCGCACAACGAGTCCGCCGCGTCCGCATCCACCCCCGCCGCCGCGCACAACGAGTCCGCCATGCAGATTTCACAAAAACCGCATGGAACAGGTACTGCGAATTAATCCGGAAAGCATTGAACAGCGTTAGTGAACATCAGGCAGCGAAGTCGCCATCACAACAAGATCGTCACGCAATGATTGCAATCCCGATCTCCGTGCACGGCGCCGGCGCGACGCATGATCGAAAGCCGTCGCCACGAAAGGTCGCGCGTCATCACACCCCGCCCACATCCTCACGCCACCGGCGCTACGCATTAATCGCAGCAGCCAGCCGCTGTTCCGCCAGCACCGCCCGGTATTCCTGCACCGTGCGCGCCGCCACCTTCGGCCAGGCGTAGTGCGCTACGACGCCTGAGCGTCCCTGTTCGCCCAGTTCCGCCCGGCGCGCCGGGTTTTCCAGCAGCGCCTGCAATGCACGCGCCAGCGCTTCGGGGTTGTCACGGGGCACGCCCACGCCGCCTCCGGTCTGCGCCAGAAGTTCCGTCAGGGCGCCTGCCCTGCATGCCACCACGGGCGTTCCGCAGGCCATCGCCTCGGCTGCGGGCAGGCCGAAGCCTTCGAAGCGGGAGGGCACGACTACGATTTGCGCCTGCCGGTAGAGCTGCACCAGCCGCGCAAGCGAAACGCGCCCGGCGACCTGCAGGCGCGCGGCGCAGTTCAGCTCGCGCGCCCAGCGGAGCGCCTGGGTGTTCGCGTCATCCACCAGGGTGAGCTGCACGCTTTCCGGCAAACGGGCCAGCGCTTCGATCAGCGTGCGCACGCCCTTGTTCGGGTCCGATGCGCGGCCCACGCACAAAAGCTGCGGCCCCTGCCTGGGCGCCCCCGGGTCCGGGCAAAAGATTTCCGTGTCGAGGCCGTTGGCCACCATGGCGACGCGCTCCACGCCGAAGTCGCGCTGCAAGGCGCGCGCACTGGCGAGGCTGCTGGTGAGGATGCGCGCGCAGCGACGCGCCACGAAGGCCTGCATGCCGAGCGGGTAGAACTGCATGGTGCCGACGGCCTCCCGGAAACCCCTGTCGCGCAAAAAGGAAGCCCGGCGGTCGATGCTGAGCGGGTGGTGCACGGTGCCCACCAGCGGCAGGCCCATTTTGCGCAGTGCGAGCAGGCCGTAGCCGAGACACTGCACGTCGTGCACCAGGTCGAAGCGCGCGCCGCTGCGGATGCGCGCCGCAGCGCTGTGCAGCGCACGCAGGCTGAAGGCGAAGGGCTCGGGCAAAAAGCCGAGCCTGGAAGCGGCCAGCTCGTAAAAGTGCAGCGGGCGAAGCGCCCGCGTGCGCGCGCCCGGCGGCGCAAAGGCGGCCCGCTCGCCGAGGAACCAGTTCGCCCAGTATTGCCCGTTTTCGAGCGGCGTCACCCGCTTGGCGAAGGGCATCGGGTCCGGGTAGGGCGGGCCCACCAGCACTTCCACCTGGTGTCCGAGGCGCGAAAGTTCGCGCGCCAGGAACCACAGGTAGGCGCCCTGGCCGCCGCACTGCATGTTGCCCCGGTAGGCGGTGAACAGAATGCGCAAGGGCCGCTCGCGCTCGCGGTACGGCGCCTTCACCGCGCCGGCTTCTCGGCGTAGATAATCACGGACTTCGGGCAGATGAAGTTCAGCAGCCCTCGCTCCAGTGCATTCATAAAAGGCATGGCGACGGCGCGCACCAGCATCAGGCGCGCGATGCGCACCAGACGGAATTGGTCTGCGCGCGGCAGGCCCACCAGGCAGCGCAGCATCCAGTACGGGGTGTGCAGACCGTGCGCGAAACCGCAGCCCAGCGTGCGCAGGCCGGCCGCGGCCAGCCCCTCGGCCAGCACGCGCGGCTTGAAGATGCGGATGTGCCCGCCCGGACTTTCGAAGTAGTCGTCGCCAAGACGCAGGTAGGCGTGTTCGCTGATCGGCGTGGGCACGGTGACCGCCAGCAGGCCGCCGGGCCGGGTAACCCGCGCCAGTTCCCGTGCGGCGGCCCGGTAATCGTGCACGTGCTCCATCACCTCGGCGCAAATCACGCGGTCGAAGGCTTCGTCATTGAAGGGCAGCGAGAAAGCGTCGCCCCGCACGAAGCCTCCGCCGCTGCGGCGCTCCGCCAACGCGGAGGAAAGGCGCCGGCGGTGCGGCTTCATGGAGGCCAGGTCCATGTCCAGGGCCGCGACAAAGGCGCCGCGCGCCAGCGCGCCGAAGCTGTGTCGGCCTTCACCGCAGCCGACATCGAGCAGGCGCAGGCCGGGGCCGACGTTAAGCCGCTCGAGATCGACGGTGAGCAGCATGCTGCACCCTTTCGAAGATTTCGACCAGGCGCGCCGCAGCCTGCTCCCAGCGGAACAGGTGCAGCACGCGCTCGCGCGCGGCCTCGCCCATGCGCGCCGCGCGCCCGGGTTCTGCCAGTACCCGGTGCAGCGCCTCGGCCAGCGCGTGCGAGTCGCGCACCGGCGCCAGCAGGCCCGCGCGTCCATCAACGCCCACCACCTCGGGCAGGGCGCCGGCCTCCGAAGCGACCACCGGCAGGCCGCAGGCCATCGCCTCGGCGGCCGGAAAGCCGAAGCCTTCGAAAAAACTCGGGACCACCGCGATGCGCCCGGTGGCGTACTCGCGCACCAGTTCCGGCACTTCCAGAAAGCGGTCCTGAAACTTCACCCGCTCGTGCAGGCCGTGCTCGCGAATCAGGCGCGGCGCCAGCCCGTCTTCTGGTATGCGCCCATCGACAATTTTCAGGGTGACATCGCGCGGCAAGAGCGCCAGCGCCCGCAGCAGTGTGCCGATGCCCTTCTTGCGGTCTTCCGTGCGGCCGACGAAGATCAGGTCGCAGTCCTTTTCGATTTCCGGGTGCGGGCGGAAGCGCTCGGCATCCACGCCGTTCAGCGCCACCGAAACTTCCTTGGCGGGGATGCCGAAGTGCCGCTCGATTTCAATGCGCGAGGCTTCGCTGACCGTCACGATTTTGTCGAGGCGCGGCGCGACCTGCTGCTGCATGAAGAGCGGGAAGTAGAGCGTGCGCTTGATTTTGCGGACCAGCCTCGGGTCGATGGCGAAGTCCGCCTCCCGGTCGATGTGCAGGGGATGGTGAATCACCGAAACCACGGGCACGCCGAGTTTGCGCAATGCGAGCAGGCCCCAGCAGAGCGACTGGTTGTCGAACACGATGTCGAAGCGGCGCTTTTGGTGTTCCTTGCGAAAGCGGCCGAGCACGCGCAGGCCGAAGCTCTGCATTTCGGGGAACACGCCGATGCGCGAGACGCCCAGCTCCCACAGGTTGACGGGGGTGAGCAGGCGCCGGGGGTCGCCCTGTGCGGCCCATTCCCTAAGCCCGAGGCCGAAGATGTTCTGGTTCGGAATGGCGTGCAGCGGAATGCCGGCTTCGAGTTCGGGCAGGGGCGGCCCGGCGAACACCTGCACGTCGTGCCCGGCCTCCCGCCACGCGCGCGCGAGGTACGCGGCGTAGATGCCCTGACCGCCGCAGTACATGTTGCCGCGGTAGCTGAGCAGCGCGATGCGCACCGCTTAGTCGCTTGCCGGGTCGGGCGCGTCTTCCACTTCGTCTTCCGGCTCCACCTGGATGGTGGCGATGGTGAAGCCCACCCAGAACACGAGGCCCAGCACGAAGGCGAGCAGGGCGCCGACAGGCAGCGCCACGGCCCACCAGGCGCCGCGCAGCAGGCCCAGCAGGAATACGACGCCCAGCACGGCGGCGACGAGGCAGATCAGCACGCCCTGCAGGCGCGAGGAGAGGTTCATGGTGGGCTCCGCCGAAAGAGGAGAAAGAGGAAACAGGCCGCTGACGCAGCGAGGGGGAATGCGCGGAAGTGTCGCCGGGCGGCGCGGATGTGTCAATACGGATGGCTGTATCGGCGAGCAGCGCAGGGAAGGGCGTCGTTCCGGCCACGGGTCGTTCGCCCCTACTCGGTATGCTGCCCCCATGCTGGTAATCGGCTTGATGTCGGGCACTTCCGCGGACGCCGTGGATGCCGCGCTGGTGGAATGGCCGGAGGGCCCCGCCGCGCGTCCATTCGCCTTGCGCGCCTTTCTGGAAGCGCCGCTCGAACCCGAGCTGCAGCAGCGCATTCACCGCCTGGCGGCGGGCGACGCCGAGCACGCGCTTTCGGAACTGGCCGAGCTGGACGCCTTGCTGGGCGAGCGCTTTGCCGAAGCCGCACAGGCCGTGGCGGCGCAGGCGGGTGTGCCGCTCGAGCGCGTGGCGGCGGTGGCCAGCCACGGGCAAACCGTCGCGCATCACCCCGAGTTCGGCGCCACCCTGCAAATCGCATCCCCCGCGCGCATTGCGGAGCGCACCGGCTGCGTGGTGGCTGCAGACTTCAGGCCGCGCGACATGGCTGCAGGCGGGGAGGGCGCGCCGCTCGCGCCCTTCTTTCACCATGCAGTGCTGGGCGATGCGGAGGAAACGCGCCTGGTGCTGAACCTGGGCGGCATCGCCAACCTGACCTTGCTACCGGCGGGCGATGACGGCGCCGGGGTGCGCGCCTTTGACGTGGGCCCCGCTTGCGCTTTGCTCGATGCGGTGACTGTGCTCGCGAGCAAAGGCGCCGAGCGCATGGACCTTGGCGGCAAGCGCGCCGCGGCCGGGCGCGTCAGCGAAGCGCTGCTGGCCGAACTGCTGGGTGATGCCTACCTGCGCCGCCCGCCGCCGAAGTCCACAGGCCGCGAGCGTTACGGCCCGGCGCAGGCCGGGGCGCTGCTGGCGCAGGCCGGGCGCGCCGGGCTTTCGGCGGACGACCTGCTCGCCACGCTCACGGCCTTCAGCGCCGAAGCGGTGGCGCGGGCGCTTCGCGATCACCTGGGCTCGCCTTCGCCCGCGCCCCGGCGCATCTTGCTGGGAGGAGGCGGCGCGCGTAACCCCGTGCTGGTGGAGGAGCTGCGTGCGCGCACCGGGCTGCCGCAGGAAAACACGGACGCCTTGGGCGTGCCGCTCGCGGCCATGGAGGCCATGGCCTTTTCGCTGATGGGACGCAACGCCCTGCTCGGTTTGCCGGCTCATCTGCCGCACACGACGGGCGCGCGTCACGCCCGCGTGCTGGGTCACTTAACGCCGGATAACGCGGGCCGCTTCACATCGCGTTGAAACGGGGCCGCCGGGTTCAACACAGTTAACGATCTTCAAAGCGCAATCCGCAAGCCGTCGTCCGCCCGCTCGAAGCCCTCGATCTGTTTCGCCGTGCGCATCTCGATACCCAGGTGGGTGAGCAGCAGGCGGCCGCAATCGAATTCCCTTTGCCGCTCGTTCAGCTCTTCCAGGCTCAGGTGATACATGAAGCTCTTCTGGAGAAGCGTGCATTCGCAAAGGAAAAGCGACGCGCCGCTTACCCGCGCGGGCAGTTCGTCAAACCAGCCGGTATCGCCCGAATACGCCACGCGCACGCCACCGGCGGAGACCACCATGCCGTGCGGCCGGGAGGCCGGGGTGTGAAAGGTTTCGAAGCCGCTCACCTGCACGGGGCCCGCCTCGATGCGGCGCCCCGCTGCGAACTCGGCGAAGCGCAGCTCGAAACCCAGCTTGTCCGGTTCGAGTTCGTGCCCCAGGCTGCGTCCCGCTTCTTGCAGGCGCGCTTCGATGCCCGGCGGGCCGGCGATGGTGAGCGGCGTGCGCCGTCCATCCACGTAGCGCGCGGCCTGCAATAACAGGGGCAGGCCGCCGAAGTGGTCGGCGTGGAAATGCGAAATGATCACGGCATCCACTTCGCCCCGGTCGATGCCCTGCATGGACAGCCCGCTGAGCGTCGTCTGGCCGCAGTCGAGCAGGGCCGCGCCGCCGGGAGTGCGCAGCAGGTAGGCGCTTTGCAAACGCCCGCCCGCGCCGAAGGCGTCGCTGGTGCCGATGCAGATCAATTCGCTCATGGCTTTTCCGCCCGCGTCAAAGGGGTCGTTCGCGCCGTTCGCGCCGAAGGCACCGCTTGCGTTGTCTGAGTTGCCTGCTTCGCCGGCGCCGTCTGCGTTGTCCGAGTTTCCCGCTTCGTCTGCGTTGTTTGCGCTGCCTGCGCCGCCTGAGTCGCCTGCGTTGCCTTCACCCGGCAGGGATGAAAGGCGCCCCCGGCGAACACGCCGTCCTGCGCGTTCAGCCCTGCCGGCGGGCGCTCCCCGTCCCACACCACCATCCGGGAGAGGCGCGCGTCTTCCGGCAGCACCGCGCCTGCGCCCAGCACCAGGTCGTCCGCAAGGCGCACGCCTGCTGCCTTCGCGGCAGCTTCCACGTCCAGGTAGGAAAGCTGCGGCGAGGCCAGGTTGGCGTCCAGGTACTCGGCGAGCGTGCCCACCGGCATCCACAGGCACTTTTGCGATGACAGCACTTCTCCTCCGACCTCTCCGGCTTTGCGCCGGGCCAGCGGCCCCCACCAGTCGTCCAGGTGGTTAAAGGCCCGCAGTTCCGGCAGCGTATCGAATGCGCGCGCCGAGACGACGTTAACCCAGGTATAGATGCCCGCCTCCCGTTCCGGGTTGTCCCTGCCGGCGAAGTTCATGCGCCCTGCGATGCGACACAGCCCGCCATGCCGGTCCAGGCCGAGTGTGCCGAAGTCTGCCGCGCGCGGGTGTTCCACCAGCAGCATGGTGACCGCGCGCCCGGAGGCCCGGTGCCGCTCGGCCAGGGCGGCCAGGTCGATGTCCACGATCATGTCGCCGCCGAGCAGCAGGCAGGGGTCGCTCTCCCGCAGGAAGGCTGCAACCTGCGCCACGGCGCCCCCGGTGTCGAGCAGCTCGCGCTCAGGCGAAAAGTGAAGGCGCATGCCGGGCGGGCAGTGGCGCTGCGCCGCTTGCTGCAGCCGCTCCGGCAGGTGATGCAGGTTGATCATCACCTCGTCCACGCCGCAGCGCGAAAGCAGCGCCAGGTGGTAGGCGATCAGCGGCAGGCCGCGCACCGGCAGGGCGGGCTTCGGCAAAAGCCGCGTCAGCGGCAGCATGCGTTCGCCCCGGCCCGCGGCCACGATCATCGCCCTCACGGAGCATGCTCCGGAAGCGCCTGCACCAGTTCCAGCAGGTCCGCGAGTTCGGGCGCCGCCGCGAGCGCTGCGAGGCGCCGCGCCGAGGCGTGCAGGTGGCGAACGGTGAGCGGCAGATAATCCCGCAGGTGTTCATGTCCGGGGCGACGCGCGGCAGCGCTGAGGCGCGCGTGGTCTTTGCACTTGCGCGCCAGCGCCAGCGCTTCGAAACGCAGCGCAAATACGTCTGCGGGGGGCGCGTCCGGCAGGCGCGGGCGCAGTTCGTCCAGACTTTCCTCGATGCAGCGCGCGCCCCAGTCGATGTACGAATCGCGCAGCAGGCAGGCCGCGTCGTATTCGGGAGGCGCCAGCCAGGCGCCCTGCAGGTCGATCCACACCAGGCGCTCGCCGCCTTCTGCGCATGGCTGAACCATCAGGTTGCGGCTCTGAAAGTCGCGATGCGAAAGGCGCTGCGGGGCGGCCTCGGCCAGCTCGGCGATGTAGCGAAAGCCGCGCGTTAGCGCTGCGCATTCCGCCGCATCGGGCGCGCGCCCGAGCAGGGCCGGCAGACTCTCTTGCGCAAAAAGCCGCGCCTTGTACTCGAAAACCTGCGCGGAAAGGCGCCTGCGAAATGCCGGAACGTCGCCCGGGTCTTCGATGGCCTGCAGGCGCGTCAGGCCTGCAAGCGCCTTTTGCAGCAGCGCTTCGGCGCGGGCGCGCGGCATGCGCTTTGCTGCATCGGCGAGGTGCAGGTCGCCTGCGTCTTCCAGGAAGTCCACACCCGGTTGCAAAGCCAGGCGCGCCGGAACCGGCAGCCCGTGTTTTTCGAGCAGGGCGCGTATCGCCGACAGCTCCGGCTCGGGCGGCGCGCCTTCCGGACGCAGTGCAGGGTCTTCGGGGGCATCCACCCGCGCCACCAGCGAGCCGGGCGCGCCGGAGAGGCGCAGCCGGTAGAAGCGCCTCGCGCCGAGTCCGGGCGTCAGCGCTTCCACCGAGAGAACCGCGCAGGAAAATTCGCGCGCGCAAAAGGCGGCCAGGGCGTTGGCTTCTTCGCTTTGCATGCTCACCCGAAGAAGAGGTGCACGGCGACCACGGCGCCGACAAAGCCGGCCGCATCGCCCGCCAGGCAGGCCGGCAGGATGTGCCGGGTGTCGCGCACACCCGCTGCGCCGAGATACACCGCGAGCACGTAGAATGTGGTTTCGGTGGAGCCCATCAGGGTCGAAGCCAGCAGGCCCACGAAAGAATCGGGGCCGTGCGTGCTGAGGATTTCCGTCATCACGCCGTAGGCGCCGGAGCCCGAGAGCGGGCGGAGCAGCGCCATCGGCAGCGCCTCGGCGGGCACGCCGAGCAGCCCGGTTACGGGGTCGAGTGCGCCGACCAGCAGGGCCAGCGCGCCCGAGGCCCGGAACATGGCCACGGCGACCAGTATGGCGAGCAGGTAGGGCGCGATGCGCAGCGCCACGCCGAGCGCTTCGCGCGCGCCCGCGATCATGGCGTCGTAGGCCGCTACGCGGCCGACGAAGCCCACGGAGGCCAGGGCGAACACCAGTATCGGCAACAGCCAGTGTGCGGAAAACACGTCGCGGAAAAAGGCGAAGGGGCCCGCTTCGTGCAGCCGCGCCTCGTGCACGGCGGCGCCGAAGACCAGCAGCACCGCCGCCAGGGTCAGCAGCGCGCGGACGCGCCGGTTTTTGCGCAGCCCCGGCGCCGCGTCCGCATCGCCCTCGTTTTGCGCGACCCCGGCGGCGGCCAGGGCGAAGGCCGCACTGTCGGTTTGTGCGCCCGCACTTTGCGCCGGTGCATTCGGGCCTTCGTTTTGCGCCGGTGCATCGGTGCCCGCGCTTTGCCCGGCGGGCGCGGAGGAGTCTGCCGCATCCACTCCTGCTTCCGGCGCTGGCTGCTGCGGCGGGCGCGGGCGAAACCAGGAAAGGCGTTGCAGAGAAAGGCAGACGCCCACGGCCACCAGGGTGGAGCAGGCGGTGGCGATCAGGGTGGGCAGCCAGATAGCGAAGGGCATCTCCGAGCCGGTGGCGGCGCGCACTGCGACCGTGCCGGTCGGCGCCATCAGCACGATGGAGGAAGTGTTGATGGCCAAAAACAGGGCCATGGCGTTGCTCGCCGAGCCGCGCAGCGCGGAGAGTTTGTCGAGTTCGATCACGGCCTTGATGCCGAAGGGCGTGGCGGCGTTGCCGAGGCCGAGCATGTTGGCCGCGAAGTTCATGGTGATGGCGCCCATGGCAGGGTGATCTTCGGGCACCTCGGGGAACAGGCGGCGCAGCAGCGGCCGCAGCACGCGCACCACCGCCCGCAGCAAGCCGCCCTCGGTAGCGATGCGCACCAGGCCCAGGAACAGCATCATGGCGCCGGTCAGCTTGATCACAAGCGACACGGCGTTTTCCGCGGCGGGCAGCACGGCCGCCGAGAGGGCCTCCATGTTCCCTGCCACCGCCGCAAACAGGACGGACCCGAGCACCAGCGCCAGCCAGACGGCGTTCAGCATGAATTCTCTCCTGACTTGTCAACTGACGTGGCTGTCCTCTATCGCTCAGCGATGGCGGACAGCCGTATCGGCCACGCAGTGAGCAATACGTTCTGCACGGCTAAGCGTTTCGACCGCCAAGCCAAACCCCCGCGAGCCCAGCCGCCGTACAGCCTCCTTTGCCAAAAGACCGCCGCCGGATGCTTCCTTGCGGAGGACAGCAGCCGGACGATCAGGTTAGCAGTCGCGCTGCCTCCACGCGCTGCCGCTTTTTGCCTGACGTGTATGTGGTATGCATTCAGACAGGAACCGGACAGGCGCCTGCACGCTTTCGCTGACAAGGCGGGCGCGGAGAGCGCCTTGTCAACAGACGTGGCCGGTCGCTGCGAGACCACTGCAGATCACCACCCAAAGGGCGGCGACCGGCCCCGCCGACACCCGCGACCGGAGAACCTGATGCGCATGATGCTGATTGTCGCGTTCGCCCTGCTCTGCAGTGCATTCCCATTCACGATGCCCGCGGCCTTCGCACAGGCGCAGGCTGCGAACGCTGCGGCGCGGGCCCTGCCGGACGCCCTGGAAGAAGCGCTTTCCGTGCGGGCGCTTCGGGGCGCGGCGCTTTCCTGCCTGGTGGTGGAGCGCAGCACGGGCCGCGTGATTTTCGCGCGCGCAGCAGGCCGCGCCCTGACGCCCGCGTCCACCCAGAAACTGCTGACCGCCGTGGCGGCGTTCGACGCCTTCGGCCCGGCGCATCGCTTCGAGACGCGGCTGGCGGTGCCCGCGCCGCCCGATGCCGAGGGCGCCGTCGCCGAGCTGTATGTGCGCGGCGGCGGCGACCCGAGCCTGACCTCGGAGCAGTACTGGAGGCTGGCCGCCGACCTGCGCGCCGCAGGCGTCTCGCGCGTCAGCGGCGCGCTGGTTCTCGACGACAGCCTGTTTGATGCGCAGCGCCTGCACCCAGGCTGGGGCGGCGCTTCGGCCCGCGCCTACCACGGCCCGGTGGGCGCGCTCAGCGCAAACTACAGCGCCTTTTCGCTGCGCGTTTTGCCGGGCGCCGCGCAGGAAGCAGCGGCGCTGCTGCGCATCGACCCGCCGACCTCTTACCTGAGGCCGAGCGGCCGGGTGCGCACCACGGCGCCCGGCAGCCGGGCGCAGCTCAGCGTGGAGCGCCGCGCCGCGGGGGATTTCGAACAGGTGAAAGTCTCCGGCAGCGTGCCGCTGGGCGGCAAGGCGCAGGAGGTGTGGCGCAGCGTCGCCGACCCGCGCGCCTACGCGGGCGCCGTGCTGCGCATGCAGCTTGCGGCGAACGGCATCGAGCTGGAGGGCCGCACGCGCACCGGCCGCGCGCCGGAAGGCGCAAGCGAACTCCTGCGCTTTCGCGGCTACCCGCTGCGGCGCGTGGTGACCCTGATGTTGAAATACAGCAACAACATGATGGCCGAGAGCTTGGTGAAGTCTCTTGCCGTGGCCGAGGGCGAAAGGGGGGCCTGGCCGGCCGGCATCGCGGCGCTGCGCCGGCGCCTGGCGCGGCTGGGTGTTTCGCTGGACGGGCTCGTCATCGCGGACGGCTCGGGCCTCTCCGGCAAGAACCGGCTGAGTGCGCGCAGCCTGGTGGATGCGCTGCGCGCCGCCGACGCGCGCTTCGCGATGGGGCCGGAGCTGCTCGCCGCCCTGCCGCGCGCCGCCGAGGACGGCACCCTGGAGGACCGCGCCGCTGCGGCGCGCCTGCGCCTGCGCGCCAAGACAGGCAGGCTGCGCGGCGTTTCCACCCTGGCCGGTTTTGCCGAGCACAGGGACGGGCGGCGCCTGGTGTTCGCCCTGCTGGTGAACGGCGCCGGAGGCTCCGCCGGCGATGCCGCACTGGGCGATGCGGTGGATGGCTTTGCGGAGGCGCTGGTGGGGGCGCCGGGGCGCTGAGCGCGGGAGGCCGGCAGTATCGTGTTTGCGGGGCCGGCACGGACGCCCGCCCTCTCCCGGATACCGGCCTGCCTACTGGATCTTGGCAGCCGTGCGGGTCAGTTGATTGCGGGGCCGAAACGACGCCCGCAGCGGGCGTCCCCAATTTAGGACGACACAGGCGTCCCCAAGATCGACTGGCTGTGCAAGGACACCGGGATGCCCGCCGTCGAGGCCTACATGCTGTGCAGCGTGGTGGGCGACCTGCGCGTCAGCCAGGTTGTCGACCAGCCGAACTGGACGGTGTCGTTCTACGTCCCGAAGCTGGCGCT
>CAZJXU010000027.1:0-3817 GCA_964550095.1 uncultured Spirochaetales bacterium
AACGAATTCGGCAAGCATGCGCGTGTACTCTGAATTTTTGTTGCGGGGGCGCTTTTCGTCGGAGGCCAGGGCCACCTTGATGTCCCTGTTGCGAGAACGCCGGGCGAGCACAAGCAGCGCGTCCTTGGGGTTGTTGTGGTCTTCCGGGGAACGCAAAATTCGCGCGGGTGGGATACACAGAAAAGACGCCAGGGCTTCCCGGTCGGCCAACAGCCAGGCATCGATGGAGCGCACGGCGACTCGAAAACACATCCCGGGGGCAGGGTCGGGAAGGTATTCCCGCACGCGTACGGGAGCACATGCTTTCCGATCCAGGTCGCACAGGGCGAACCACGGATCACGTCGAGCGTGCTGATTGTAATTTTTCAGCCTGTTGGAAAAATCGGGAATGCTGTGCCTGTAAACCAACCCCATGTTCAATGAGCATTCAGAGAAGAGTTTCCTCACGACGAAGCATCGAATTCCCCCTCTACAAGGCAGTTGATATACGCATCACGCATCAGGAAGGAAGGCTGAAATCTGTGAAGTTTCCGGGAGCGGCACCGGGCATGACCGACTCGCCGGGGTAATAACCCGTCTCGACCATCGCACGAAACAACCTGATGGATGCGATGTTTTTAATCTTCGTCCCCTCGTTCCCGGGAACGAGCAGGTAGATTTCCTCCAGATCGATGCCGTGATCTCTCAGAAAAGAGGTCGAGTAGGTGGTGACCAGCACCTGGTTGCCCTGCGTTCGGCTCATTCTGGCCATCATACCGGGAAGAGATGACAGCAGGTAGTCGTGCACACCCAGCTCGGGTTCTTCCAGCAGCAGCGGGCCGCCGCCCTCCGAAAGCGCCCAGAGCAGACCCATCATGCGGAGGGTTCCGTCGGAGAGCGCAGCCTCGCTTTGCCTGGCGTCCGGCGAATGCCAGTTCTCGCAGCCTGCGTACAGGCGCCAGTCGCCTTGGGAGTCACGCTCCAGCTCAAGCTTGCGAAGCCCGGGAATCACGACCTGCATCGCCTTCTGGATTTTCGCGAGCCGGGAGTCCCGGGTCTTCTTGTTTGTCGCCGCAACGCGCTTCAGGAAACCTCCGCCGAAAGGGTCGTCCACGCTGGCCCCGTTGTTTCCCGGGTTTCGCACGATCTGGGGGACAATGTGCTGGTAGCGGATCGTTTTGAAAAAATCCGCGAGTTCCCGGAATTTCCGGTTTTCGCTTGCCTGCTCGAGGTGCGTTCGCGCGAGCCGCTCCCTGTCCTGCCTGTCCTGCCTGTCTTTTTTGTCCGGTCGCTCCAGGACGCACTTTCCATCGACATGAACCCTTTCAAGTGCGACTTCCGGCGCCTGCTTCCCCTTGCGATTCCGGAAACGCAGGGTGTAAGACCACCGTTTCGATTCATCCTCCGATGCGACGTCGACGGAGAGTTCGACGCTCGGAGCGCCCTTGGCATGCAGGGAGCGCACTTCGCCCATGCCGCCCCGGATTTCCACTGCCTTGCCGAGGCCCGATTCCGCGACATCTCGCAGAAAGCGCAGGGCGTCGAGCACGTTCGACTTCCCCGATGCGTTGGGGCCGATCAGAAAGGTGCGGGGGCCGAGTTTCAGCTCGGCCTTGCGGTTGAAATTCCGCCAGGCCCGCATGGAAAGGCGGGTGAAACGCAGACGGCGATTTTTTGTGCGACCGGCCATGTCGAGCCTCTCCCCTGTCGCCAAACTCCCCCCCCGGCTTGTGCGACGCGCTCAAGGGTAGCAAAACCCTCAGGGCGACCGCCCGGCCTCGCGCCTGCCGCCGTCCCGGCTGGCCGCCCCAGGCTGCGGTGGTGGACACGACAGTTGATAACGTCACGGACCGTGGCAGTCGTGCAGACTGCCTGCTGGCTGCGTGGCCATCACGGCTGGCCGCCCCAGGCTGCGTCCAGCCCTGATTTAGGACGACACACACGCTCGCTGCCGAAGGGGCGAAACTTCCGCCGCGGGCTATGCTCTCCCCGCCAAAGAAGGGGGAACGAATATGGCAAGCGGAGCGAAGGTCGTCATTTACGCGGCGCTGTTTGGCAACACGGCTATTGCGGTGGGGAAGTTCGCCGTGGCCGGGATCACGGGCAGTTCGGCGATGTTTTCCGAGGGGGTGCACTCGCTGGTCGATACCGGCAACCAGGCGCTGTTGCTGCTCGGGCTGCGACGGGCCGCGCGTCCACCGGACGACGCCTTTCCTTTCGGCCACGGCAAGGAGGTGTACTTCTGGAGCTTCGTGGTGGCCATGTCCATCTTCGCGCTCGGCGCCGGCATATCCATCTACGAAGGCGTGCACCGGGTGCTCGATCCAAAACCGCTGACCAACGTGGGCTGGAGCTACGCCATCCTCGGCTTTGCACTGGTGGTGGAATGCGGCGCCTGGTGGCTGGCCTGGCGCGAGTTCAACAAGGTGCGCGGCGCGCGCTCCATCGCGCAGGCGGTGCGCGAAGGCAAGGATCCGACGCTCTTCGTGGTGCTGTTCGAAGACAGCGCCGCCATGCTCGGCCTGCTGATCGCCCTGGTCGGCACCGTGCTGACCGTGGCCACGGGCGCCTTCTGGATTGACGGCGCCGCGAGCATCGCCATCGGCCTGGTGCTGGCCGGCACGGCGGCCTGGCTGGCGAAGGAAACCATGGGGCTGCTGATCGGGGAAGGCGCCGGCCCGCGGGTGATCTCCGGCATCCGCGCCCTGGCCGGCGAAGCGCCGGGCGTCCAGCGCGTGAACGAGGTGCTGACCCTGCACATGGGGCCGGATTTTCTGCTGGTCAACCTGTCGGTGGATTTCGCGGACCACCTGGAAGCGAGCGCACTCGAAGGCTCGATTGAAAAGATCGACGCCGCCATCAAAAACCGTTACACGCAAGTGAGGCGCGTTTTTATCGAAGCGGAGAGTCGCGCGCGTTCCGCGGGCGGCGCAGCCACGCCGGGTACTGCATAACGAGCGACGACATGCGACGGGCCGTGATCAACAGGCCCCCGCCGAACACCGCGTAGCAACAGGCGCGACTGACGGCCGCCGGGCCGCGCGATCAACAGGCCCGCACCAAACACTGCGTAACAACGGGCACGGTCGACGCCCCGCAAGCGACAGGCCCGCACCGAACGCTGCGCAGCAACGGGCACGGCCGCGTCGCCGCACTGAACGCTGCGTAGCAACAGGCCCGACCGGCGCGGCCGACAGCCAGCGGCAACCGATGTGTGCGTCCAAACACATGCTTGACGGGCCGCGCCGGGCGCTGCGTGTTACACTGCCCGCGTGTCCGAGTCGCGCGAACCGATCCTGGTAACCGGCGCCAACGGCGCTCTCGGCACGGCGCTGATCCGGGCCTCTCTCGGGGCGCCGCTGCGCGCGCTGGTGCGCAGCGAGCGCGCGGCCACCCTGCTGCGCGCACTGCCGGCTGCGCAGCGCCCCGAAGTCCACGTCGTGAGCTACAGCGACGAGCAGGCGCTCGGCGAGGTCGCTGCGGGCTGTACTTTCTTCGTTCACCTGGTCGGCATCCTCAAGGAAACGCGGCGCGCGCGCTACGAAGACGCCCACGAAAAGCCCGCGCGCGTGCTGGCGCGGGTCGCGCGGCGCTGCGGCGTGCGGCGCATGGTTTCGCTCAGCATTCTGGGCGCAGACCCCGCCTCGCAAAACACCTGTCTGGCCTCGCGCGGCCGGGCCGACGAAATTCTGCTGAACAGCGGCGTGCCGACGACGGTGCTGCGCCTGCCGATGGTGCTGGGCCCGGGGGAAAGCGCCGTGCGCGCCCTGGCCGCACAGGCCGCGTCCCCGCTGGTGCTGCTGCGCTCCGGCGGCTGCAGCCTGGAACAGCCGATTGA
>CAZJXU010000028.1:0-3237 GCA_964550095.1 uncultured Spirochaetales bacterium
TCCGGTCGGGGATCATGTTGCGCTCGCCGATGCGATGGGGCGGGTGCTCGACAATCCCCCGGACAAAGAGATGCTGATGCGAAGGGCGGCTTTCTTCTCGGCAGACCGGGCGGTGGATGCGTATGAGAAGTTGATCGTGGAGACGGTGAGAAAACACCGGGCCGCCCCCGGTAACGAGGCTGGCGCTGAACCACAGGGTTGAAGCCGGATCGTACAGCCCTTTGACATCCGCACGCCGGCTGGTAACCTGCAGTTTCAGTACGGCCTGAAAGTCCCGGACCGTCCGGGATGGGTTGAACGCATACATCGGAGTGCTCATAACGATGCGCATCGCCATTTGTATTTCGCACCTGGGCGGGGGTGGCGCAGAGCGCACGCGCCTCATGGCGGCGCAGGGCTTGATCGCCCGCGGCCACGAAGTGGACCTTCTTCTTTTGAAGTAGCTGATTCACTACGCCGATCTGGTTCCGCCCGGCGCACGCCTGTTCGTTCTGGACATGGAACCGGACGAAAAAACCCGGGCCGTATCTGCGCATCACCTCGAGCGTTGCATTTCGCCGGCGTCGGAAACCTGGGGGACATCCCGGATGAAAAACCAGGCGGGCTTGTTTGGTGCGCTGCGAGGGAACCCCGCGTCATGCCTGGCGTGCCCCGTCGATGCTCTGAGGAGAATTCCCCCGGCGCTGCCCAGGGGACGCTGGTCGAAGCGCGCCCGCTTCGTTGAATCCTACGTATCGAGAGAAAAGCCCGACTGCGTTCTCACATCACTTGACAAGTGCAACATAGCGACCCTCTGGGCCGCGAGTCTGCTCCCGAATTTCCCACCTGTCATCCCGACCTTCCACAACCTCATCAGCCATTTCAGGAGCCGAAACGAAGCCCGCTACCTTCGCCTCCTGAAACACAGCGCTCACGTTGTCACGGTATCGGACGGAATTCGTGACGATGTCCTGGCATCCACCGGCATCTCCCCGGATAAAGTTTCCACCATCTACAACCCCGTGGTCACTCCCGAGTTGAACGCGCTGAAGCGGGAGGCGCCGGAACACCCCTGGCTGGCGAACGGCGGACCGCCCGTCATTCTCGCATCGGGAAGGCTCGTCGATCAAAAGGACTATCCGACCCTGCTCCGGGCATTCCACGAACTCGCAAAGAACAGGGAACTGCGCCTGATCATACTCGGCGAGGGAGAGCGTCGAAAGGAAGTCGAAGCGTGCGTGCGCTCGCTGGGCCTCACCGACAGGGTGTCCTTGCCGGGATGGACGGCCAACCCCTTCGCCTTCATGTCGCGCGCCGCGCTCTTCGTGCTGGCGTCGCAGCACGAGGGGCTGCCGGGCGTACTGATCCAGGCGCTCGCCTGCGGCTGCCCGGTTGTTAGCACCGACTGCCCCTCCGGGCCTTCCGAAATCCTGGAGGGCGGACGCTTCGGTCCGCTGGTTCCGACCTCCGACCACGCAGCCCTGGCAGATGCGATGGTGCGGGTTCTCGACAATCCTCCGGACAAGGCGCCGCTGATACAGAGAGCGGAAGACTTCTCGGCAGACAGGGCCGTCGATGCCTACGAGCAACTGATCGTGAAAATGGTGAAGAAACACCGGGCCGCACCCGGCCAGATCGGGTGACCGGGGGCCTGTGCGTGAGAGGACAGGGAGAGCAGGACAGTGCGCGTAGCCATTTGCATCAATGATCTCTCCGGCGGGGGCGCAGAGCGCACGTGTCTTCGCATGGCGCAAGGTCTGATCGCCCGCGGTCACGAGCTGGACTTTCTGCTTATGCGACCCCGGATTCATTACCCCGGCGAAGTCCCTGCCGGTGCCCGCCTGTTTGTTCTGGACATGGAACCGGAAGAAAAAACCCGAAAAATATCCGCACACCATCTGGAGCGTTGCATTTCGCCGGTGCCGGAAGCCCGGACGATCTCCCGTGTGAAAGACTGCCTGCGTCTCGTCCACGCGCTGCGCTGGGGCCTTTCCTCGTGGGCCAGGAGCGGCATGCATCCTGTCGATTCTCCAAGAAGGATGTTCTCGGCGCTGCCCAGGGGAGACTGGCCGCGGCGGGCCCGCTTCGTTGCGTCTTACGTGTCGAGAGAAAAGCCCGACTGCGTTCTTTCATCGCTTGCCACGTGTACCATGGCGACCCTCTGGGCTACGAGCCTGCTGCGGAAATTTCCACCAGTGATTCCAACCATTCACAATCAACTTGGTCATGCAAGGAACAGAACCAGGACCCGCTACCGCCGCCTTCTGCAATACAGCGCCCACGTGGTCGCGGTGTCGGACGGCGTTCGCAACGAGGTACTGGAATTGACCGGCGTCTCCGCCGGCAAAGCCTCCACCATCTACAACCCCGTGGTCACACCCGAACTGGACGCTCTGAAGCAGAAGGCGCCGGAACATCCCTGGCTGACGGATGGCGGGCCGCCTGTCGTGCTTGCGGCAGGCAGGCTGCACAAGGTCAAGGACTATCCAACCATGCTCCGGGCATTTCACGAACTCGCAAAGAACAGAGAACTGCGCCTGGTCATACTCGGTGAGGGAGAGCGCCGAGAGGAACTCGAGGCGTGCGTCCGCTTGCTGGGTCTGGAAGACAGGGTGTCATTACCGGGGTGGACAGCCAACCCCTTCGCCTTCATGTCGCGCGCCGCCCTGTTCGTGTTGTCGTCGAAGCGCGAGGGGCTGGGCAACGTATTGATCGAGGCGCTCGCCTGCGGCTGCCCTGTGGTCAGCACCGACTGCCCCTACGGGCCCTCTGAAATCCTGGAAGGCGGGCGCTTCGGGCCGCTGGTTCCGGTCGGGGACCATGTCGCGCTCGCCGATGCGATGGGGCGGGTGCTCGACAATCCCCCGGACAAAGAGATGCTGATGCGAAGGGCGGCTTTCTTCTCGGCAGACAGGGCGGTGGATGCGTATGAGAAGTTGATCGTGGAGACGGTGCGAAAACACCGGGCGGCCCCCGGTAACGAGGCTGGCGCTGAACGACGCGGCTAAGGCCGGATCTCGGAACCAGGCGCCGGCATCGTCCTCGTGTCGTCCTGAATTGGGGCGGGCCGCCGGGCCGCGAGCGTCTGTATCGCCCGAGCCCGCCCGCTGCGGATCGCCCCGGTGTCGCCCCCGTGCGTCCGGGCGGGGCGATACGACCGACCGCCGCCGGGCTGCGGGCATCCGTATCGGTCGCAGCGCCGGGGGGCGGTGAACCGGCGCCAAAGGTGTGTATATTCCTCGGCGCTGCCCCCGGGGT
>CAZJXU010000029.1:0-2456 GCA_964550095.1 uncultured Spirochaetales bacterium
CTCCGGTTCCAGGTTCGCAAAGCGCAGCATCAGCTTCTTGACTCCGGCCCGGTCGAAACGAACGCGCAGCTTGCAGTTCGGCCCGCGCCCTTCTACTTCCAGGATCGTGCCGACCCCGAAGTTGTGATGCCGCACGCGCATGCCCTTAGTTACGCCCGCGTGTTCAGCGCCCTCGTAGTCGCCGCTCTGGTCGTAGGCGTAGTCGTAACGGCGCCCGGTTTCGCTCGGCTGCACGCGCGGCTCCGGCAGGCCCGCGCCTCCCTCGAACTCGACCAGCGCCTCGGGTATCTCGCGCAAGAAACGCGACGGCGTGTGGAATTTGACCGATCCGTAGGTGCGGCGTTCCGGCGCGTAGCTGAGCGTCAGCCGGTCCATGGCGCGGGTCATGCCCACGTAGCAGAGCCGCCGTTCCTCTTCGAGCTCGCCGGGTCCGCTGCTCACCGCGCTCGCGTGCGGAAACATCCCCTCTTCCATGCCCGCCAGGTACACGCATTCAAACTCGAGCCCCTTCGCCGAGTGAACGGTCATCAGCGAAACCCGCTCGTCGCCGAGCTCGGCGTTGTCGAGATCGGAAACCAGCGCAACCTGGTCGAGGAAACGCGCCAGCGACGTGCGCTGGTCGTCCGGGTCGGGCTCGTCCATCTGTTCAAACTCCCCCGCGGCCACGATGAACTCGTGCAGGTTTTCGACGCGCGTCTCGGCCTCCGGCGTCGACTGCCGGGCCAGGCTCTCCATGTAGCCGCTGCGCTCCAGCACCAGTTCGACCGCGGCGGCGGGCGAGAGGCCCGGCGCCTCCGCGCGCAGCTCGTCCAGCATTTCCAGGAAGGCGCGCACCTTGGCGGTGCTGCGCGCGCCGCCTGCAGCCAGCCTGCCGAGACCCTCCAGCAGCGTCGCGTTCTCGGCCTCGGCAGTCTGCTGCGCTTTGCCGAGCGTGGTCTTGCCGATGCCGCGCGTGGGCCGGTTGATGATGCGCTCCAGAGCCTGGTTGTCCGCAGGGTTCAGGAGCAGGCGCAGGTAGGCCAGGATGTCCTTCACCTCGGCGCGCTCGTAGAAACGCACGCCCCCGACGACCACGTAGTTAAGGTTGTATTTGAGCAGCTCGTCTTCGAAAGGACGCGACTGCGCGTTGGTGCGGTACAGCACGGCGAACTTGCCGAGGCTGCGACCTGCGGTGTTCTGTTCGTCGAGAATGTCCTTCACGACGTACTCCGCTTCGTCGCGCTCGTTGCGCGCTTCGTACAGGCGCAGTGTCCTGCCCTCGCCGCGCTGCGCCGTCATGGTTTTTTGCGGGCGGTCCGGGTTGTGGGAAATCACCGCGTCCGCGGCGCTCAAGATTTCCTGGGTGGAGCGGTAGTTGCGCACCAGCTTCACCACCTTGGCGCCCTTGTAATCGCGCTCGAAATCCAGGATGTTGCGGATGTCGGCCCCGCGCCAGGCGTAGATGCTCTGGTCCGGGTCGCCCACCACGCACAGGTTGCGGTGCTCTTTGGCGAGCAGGTTGACCAGGTCGTACTGCACGCGGTTGGTGTCCTGGTATTCGTCCACCATGATGTAGTTCCAGCGCTCCCGGTAGCGCTGCAGCACCTCGGGCCGGGCTTTGAAGAGCAGCGCGGTGGTCATCAGCAGATCGCCGAAGTCGAGCGCGTGCGCTTCCCGCAGCAGCCGCTGGTAGGTGGCGTAGATTTCGATGTTGCGCCGGTCGTATTGGCTGTGCGGCGCACACGGAACATCATCCGGCAGCAGGCCCTGGTTTTTCCACTGGTCGATCTTCCAGCGCATGCGGCGCGCATCGGCCCGCTTGTCGGGCTCCTTGTGATGCTGCAGCGCCTTGCGCACCACGCCCGTGGAATCGGCATCGTCGTAAATCGCGAAGTTTTCGGGGAAGCCCAGCGCGCCGATTTCGCGGCGCAGGATGCGCAGGCAGGCCGAGTGAAAGGTGGAGAGCACGATGCCGCGGGCGACAACGCCCAGTTGCTTGCCGACGCGCGCGCGCATTTCGCCCGCCGCCTTGTTGGTGAAGGTGACGGCGAAGATGCTCTCGGGCGCGATGCCGTTCACTCCTACCAGCCAGGCGATGCGCTGGGTCAGCACTCGTGTCTTGCCGCTGCCCGCGCCGGCCAGCACCAGCAGCGGACCTTCGCTGCTGCGCACGGCGTCGGCCTGTTCGGGGTTCAGGCCCTCCAGCAGGGTGTCTGCATCTACGTTCACGGCGCGCCCTCGGCCTCCTGCGTTATTCCACCGTGTCGGCTTTGGTTATCTGCCTCTCTATAGAACATCGAGGTTCTTTTGCAAATGACTACTCAATCCCTGTATTCAGCTTGATTCCACCAGATACGGCCCTCCCCCTGAAATGACGCGCGGCGTCATTTCCGAATTTTCTGACAGCCCCCATATCCGCTTGGGCCTCATTAGGGTTGCAACATCGGCATTTGTTGGATACGATTTCACTGCATCAA
>CAZJXU010000030.1:0-2471 GCA_964550095.1 uncultured Spirochaetales bacterium
CCCTTCCGTTGAAATGGCCTCCGGATTCCGTGTATCATTCCGGGGTGGGCGGCAGCGCCCGGGGCAGGCGCCGCCACGCCGGTTGACAGGGCGGCGCTCGCCAATCCACAGGAGAAGCACCATGGACGAAGCCAAGGCAATGCGGCACGAAGCCGATCTCGACGCCTATCAGGCGCTGAGCGGTTTCACCTGGCAGTTCGACTACGAGATGGGGATCGAAAAACTCCGCAAGCTCTACCAGAAGGGCAAGAAGTTCCAGTGGGACGCCGCCGTGGACATCGACTGGGAGCTGCCGGTGGACCCCTCCCGTCCCATCATCGAAGACGACCGCTTCAACTTTTCGGCCCTGCCCCTGGTGCAGCGGCTCAGCAAAAGTCAGCGCGAGACCTTCCGCGCGCACACCGGCGCACAGCGCATCAGCCAGTTTCTGCACGGCGAGCAGGGCGCGCTGATGACCGCTGCCGCCCTGACCCACGCCGTGCCGGACTACGAAGGCAAGCTCTACGCCGCCACGCAGACCATGGACGAAGCGCGGCACGTGGAAGTCTTCGAGCGCTACCTGCGCAAGCTGGCGACCATCTATCCGATGTCGCCCATGCTAAGGGAATTGATCGACGCCACCCTGCAGTCGGGCCACTGGGTGAAAATCGCCATCGGCATGAACATGATCGTCGAAGGGCTGGCGCTGGGCGCCTTTCACAACATGCGCCGCGCCACCGAGTGCGAGCTGCTGCGCTCCATCATCTAGGGCGTGCTGCGCGACGAAAGCCGACACGTAGCATTCGGCAATGTCTATGTCGGCAAGGCGATTTCGGACATGCACGAAGACGACCGGGAGGATGTCGCCGAGTTCGCCTTCGAGGCGCTGATGATGATGGTGCGTGCCACCGGGCGCCGCAGCCGGGGCGAGATGCCCGCGCCGGACCCGAGCTTCCACGAGGTGCTGGTCAACAGCGGCATCGAGCCGAAGGACTTCCTGGCCGGCCTGAAAGAAGCGCGCGAACTCGGCATCCGCTTCGATCTCGAGGCCGGCGCGGTGCACGCCTTCAAGGACCTGATGATGCCCGCCCTGTTCCGCGTCGGCGCCATCACCCGGCGCACGCGGGAGAAGTTCCAGGAAGAAGGCATCCGCCTCTACGAAGACACCGGCGTGCTGGAGCAGATGGAAGACAGCGACACCGGCGAAGTGGACGTGGGCGCGGCATAACCGGGCGAAGGCTGAGCGCCCGAATCAGGGCGCGCCGCCCGGCAGGGCGCTGCGCGAACCGGGACGGCGGGGCCGGGCCGGGCGATCACCGCTGCGCCGTGTTTTCCGCGGGCCGGGCCCGCCGGGTTCCGAACCGGCCAAGGCGAAGCGCCCGAATCACGAGTCGGCGTGCGCGGCGGCCCCGCCTTCATGCACTTCGTAACCCGCCTCCCGCAGCCAGGCGCGCGCATCCGCCCAGTCAATCAACTGGTCCAGCGTGGCCACGCCTGCCACGGGCGGCGCTGCGTCCTGCCTTGCGCGGCGCGCCTCGTCCACCCCCCGGCGCTGCGCGTCCGCCGTCAGGCGCTGCGCGAGCCAGAGCGCCGGCGCCACGGGTATGTCGAGGCCGCGCGCACGCGCGTGAATTTCCACGCGGGCGATCTCCTCTCCCGCCGCGCTCCACCCGATCAGCGCCAGCACGCCGTGCGCGCCGGGGCTGAACTTCGCCACCAGGCCGGCGGGCAACACCAGGGCCGCGGCGAGCCGATGCAGCGCGCTGCGCGGCAAGCGGCCCAGCAAGGGCGCAACAAGGCGCAGCGCGCGGGTCAGGCCGTGGCGGTCGAAGCCCGCCCAGAAACGCAGCGGCAGGGCGCGGCCGTCAGCGCGCACGCCCTCCGGCGCAAAGGCCGCGGGGTAAAGGCCGCCCAGCAGGCGCCGGCCCGGGTGGGCGCCGCAGGCAAAGGACTCGAGTGCGCCAAACCAGCGAAGGCCGCCGGGGCCCGGCCTGCCGAGCGGCGCCAGCAGGCCGAGCAGCAGCGTGCGGCTGGGCGGACTGTTCGACGCCATTTCCAAAACCGCGTCCAGGAGGGCGACCTGCGGCGCCGCAAAGGCAGGCTGCGACGCCAATAATTGCAACAGGCCCGGCGTGGTCGAACAGCCGGGAACCGCCAGCACGCCCGCCGCCTCGGCCCCTGCTTCCCGGGCGGCGCGGCGCACCGCGTCGATGAAATGCGCATCTTCGCTGAGGTCGGCGTAGTGGCAGCGCGCCGCCACGCATGCCTCCAGCAGCGGACGCGGCGACCAGTCGTAGGGTCCGACGCAATTGACCGCCAGGCGTGCGCCCGCGAGCAGGCCCGACAAAGCGACGCCGCGCTTCACATCCACCTGTGCGATGCCCGGCGTGTCATTGCTGCCGCCGCCACCCGCGAGCGTGAGTTCGATCTCGGGTGCGTAACGACGCAGCAAGGCCGTGAGCCGACCGCCCATCCTGCCCGTGGCGCCCAGC
>CAZJXU010000031.1:0-6522 GCA_964550095.1 uncultured Spirochaetales bacterium
GCCTTCCTTGATAGCACCGCACCGGCTGGCCTACACCTACAAGCGCTCGCTGGGGCCCGTGCTCTCGCAGTTTTTCAGCGCGCTGCAGGGGCGCCGCTTCCTGGGCGTGCGGCGCAGCGATGGCCGAGTGCTGGCCCCGCCCCGGGAATATGATCCCGACACCGCAGAGACGCTTTCGGAGCTGGTACCCGTGGCCGCTGCGGGCGTGGTCAAGAGCTGGTCCTGGGTGGCAGAGCCGCGCGCGCAGCAGCCGCTCGCGCATCCCTTTGCCTACGCGCTGGTGCAGCTCGACGGCGCCGACAACGCCTTTTTGCACGTGGTGGATGCGGGCAGCGAGGACGCCATGCAAAGCGGCATGCGCGTGGTCGCGCGCTTTGTCGATGAGCCGCAGGGCGCCATCAACGACTTCGTGTTTGTTCCCGAAGGAGAGGCCGCCGCGCCCACTTCCGGTACGGGCGCCGGCGCTGCATCGGAAGCGGGCGCCGCATCGCAGGAGCCGCTGGAAGCGCTGGAAGTGCTGCGCGTCCCGGTGGAACTGAACTACGACTACACCGCCGGGCGCAGCGCGTCGCGTTTTTTGCGCGCCATCGCCGAGGGGAAGCTGCTCGGCCAGAAGTGCCCGGTGGACGGCCGCGTGTACTTCCCGAGCCGGGGTTCCTGCCCGCAGCACGGTGTGCCCTTTGGCGACGAGGTGGTGGAACTCTCCGACAAGGGCACCGTGGTTACCTATTCCATCGTGCGCGTGCCCTCGGAGAACATTCCTCTGGAGCTGCCCTACATCGCAGTCCAGGTGCTGCTCGACGGCGCCGACACGATCCTGATGCACCTGCTCGACTGCGAACTGGACAAGGTGCACATGGGCATGCGCGTGCAGGCGCACTGGAAGCCGCGCGAGCAGTGGGATACCTCGCTCGCCAACATTCTCTACTTCCGCCCGCTGGATGAGCCGGACGCGGATTACGAGAGCTACAAGGAGCACATCTGATGCGCGATGTCGCCGTCGTCGGTTTCAGCCAGAGCCCCTGCGTGCGCCGCGAGGCCGACCTGAACGAGGTGGAAATTCTGATCCCCGTGATCGGGCGGCTGCGCGAACAGACCGGCATGGTGGGCCGGGACGTGGACTTCGTCTGCTCGGGCTCGAGCGACTACCTGGCGGGCGCCGCCTTCTCCTTCGTCGCGGGCCTCGACGCGGTGGGGGCCTGGCCGCCGGTGTGCGAGAGCCACGTGGAAATGGACGGCGCCTTCGCCCTCTACGAAGCCTGGATCAAAATCCAGATGGGCTACGCCAACACGGCGCTGGTCTATGGCTTCGGCAAACCCTCCATGGGCGACTCGCCGATCACCATGGCGCTGCAGCTCGACCCCTACATGGTGATGCCGCTCTGGCCCGATTCCGTTTCCTTCTCCGCCTTGCAGGCGCGGCTGTGCCTGGAGGCCGGCGTTTGCGACGAGCAAGGGATGGCCGAGCGCGCGGTGCGCGCCCGCAAGAACGCCATGCAAAACCCCTGCGCGCAGGTGAAGGGCGAGTTTTCGGTGGAAGAGATCCTGGCGGCGCCGTACCTTTCGGCGCCGCTGCGCAAGCACGACTGCGCGCCCATTTCCGACGGCGCATCGGCGGTGCTGCTGGCCGCAGAAGACCGCGCCCGGGAAATCTGCGAGCGCCCCGCCTGGATTCGCGGATTCGAAAACATCTGCGAGCCGCAGGACATCGGCGTGCGCGACCTGCTGCGCTCGCGCAGCACCGAAATCGCGGGCGAAAAGGCTGGCGTGCGCGCAGACCGCATCGACGTTGCAGAACTCGCCGCGCCCTTCACCCACCAGGAAATCCTGGTGGAGCGCGCGCTCGGCCTGGACGCGCAGGTGCGCATCAACCCCTCGGGCGGCGCGCTGGCCGGCAACCCGCTGATGGCGGTGGGCCTGTCGCGCATCGGCGAAGCTGCAGCGCGCATTCACGCGGGCGAGGCGGACCGCGCGCTGGCGCACGCCACTTCGGGCCCCTGCCTGCAACAAAACCTGGTCTGCATCCTGGAGGGCGCATAATGGCTGAACTCACCGCCGTGGTCGGCGTCGGACAAACCCGTTACAACGCGGGGCGCACCGACCAGTCGCTGCCGGGCCTGCTGCGCGAAGCCGCGCTGCGCGCCCTGGCCGACGCCGATTGCAACTGGAGCGACATCGAAGCCGTGGTGATCGGCACGGCGCCCGACATGTTCGAAGGCATGATGATGCCCGAGCTCTTCCTGGCCGACGCCGTGGGCGGGGCCTACAAGCCGATGCTGCGCGTGCACACCGCGGGCTCGGTGGGAGGCTCCACGGGCATCGTCGCCGCGAGTCTGGTGCAGTCGGGCGTGCATGGGCGCGTGCTGTGCGTCGCCTTCGAAAAGCAGAGCGAATCGAACGCCACCTGGGCGCTCAGCATTCCGATCCCTTTCTCGACCGCCAACGTGGCGGGCGCGGGCGGTTACTTTGCGCCGCTGGTGCGCGGTTACATCCGTCGCAGCGGCGCGCCGGATGACGCGGGCATTCGCGTCGCCGTCAAGGATCGCCTGAATGCGCTCAAGAACCCGCTGGCCCACCTGCACCTGGAAGACATCTCCTTCGAAAAGGTGGAGAGCTCGCCCATGCTGTGGGATCCGATTCGCTACCTGGAGACCTGCCCGAGCTCCGACGGCGCCTGCGCCATGGTGCTGGAGAGCGCCGCGCTGGCCGACCGGCGCAGCACGCCGGTGGCCTGGATTCACGCCACCGAAATGCGCAGCGAGCCGACCATGTTTTCCGGCCGCGACCAGGTGATGCCGAGGGCCAGCCTCGACAACGCCGCGGCGCTCTACAAGAAGGCCGGCATTCAAAACCCGCGCAAGGAGATAGACTGCGCGGAAATCTACGTGCCCTTTTCCTGGTTCGAGCCGATGTGGATGGAGGGCATGCTGATCACCGACATCAACCAGGGCTGGAAGATGACCTACGAAGGCGCGACCGCGCTGGACGGGGACTTTCCCGTCAACATGTCCGGCGGCGTGCTGTCTTCGAACCCGATCGGGGCTTCGGGCCTGATCCGCTTCGCGGAATGCGCGCTGCAGGTGCGCGGCAAGGCCGGTGAACACCAGGTGGCCGGCGCCAGGAAGGCGCTCGGCCACGCTTACGGCGGCGGCTCCCAGTACTTTTCGACCTGGATCGTCGCATCGGAGAAACCATGAGCGTTGAACTCGGCTTCTGGAACTTTGCAAAGGCGGCGCCCGATGCGCCGGCCCTGGTGACCCCGGACGAAACGCAGGTGACGCGCGGCGAACTCGCCCGGGAAGTGAGCAAGCTGGCGCGCGGGCTGCGCGCGCTCGGCCTGCAAAGCGGGGACGCGGTGGCGGTGCTTCTGGAAAACGGCCGGCCCTTCATCGAGCTGTACCTGGCCTGCTTCGAGACGGGACTGTACCTGGTGCCGATCAACACGCACCTGGCCGCGCCGGAAATCGCCTACATCGTCGCCGACTCCGAGGCCGGGGTGTTTGTCGGCAGCGCGAAGTTCGCCGAGGTGTTGCAGCAGGCCGCGCCGGAGCTCGCGGTTCCTGCGGCGCGGCGCTTTTCCGTCGGTGGCATGCCCGGCTTCGGCGACTTCGCCGCCCTCAAGGAGGGCCGCTCCGGGGCGCCCCTGGAAGATGAATTGCGCACCGCCGGCGCGGTGATGAACTACACCTCCGGCACGACCGGGCGTCCGAAGGGCGTGCGAAGGCCGCTGGCGCCCATCCCGCCGGACCTGATCGGCGCGGCCTTCAGCATGTTTTTGCAGATGTTCGGCGTTACCCCCGAAGACGACAACGTGCACATCGTCGGCTCGCCCCTCTACCACACTGCAGTGCTGATGTTCACCGGCTCTTCCCTGCACCTCGGCCACAACGTGGTGCTCATGGAAAAGTGGACGCCGGAGGACATGCTGCGGTTGATCGAAAGGTACCGGGTGACCACCAGCCACATGGTGCCGACCCAGTTTCACCGCATGCTGCAGCTCCCCGAAGAAGTGCGCGCGCGCTACGACTGTTCTTCCACGCGCGCCATGGTGCACGCCGCCGCGCCTTGCCCGGTGCCGACCAAGCGGCAGATGCTGGCCTGGTGGGGCGATTCGATCTGGGAGTACTACGCCGCCACCGAGGGCGGCGGAACCCTGATCTCGCCGCAGGAGTGGTCAAAGAAGCCGGGCAGCGTGGGCCGCGCCTGGCCCCAGGCCGAGATCAAGGTTTTCGACGAGCAGGGCGAAGACTGTGCGCCCGGCGTCTCAGGCGTGGTGTACATGCGGCGCGGCCAGGCCGACTTTGAATACCACAAGGACAAGGAGAAAACCGAAAAGGCGCGGCTCGGCGATTACTTCACGGTGGGCGACATCGGCTACCTGGACGAGGACGGCTACCTGTTCCTGAACGACCGCAAGAACGACATGATCATTTCCGGCGGCGTCAACATCTACCCGGCCGAAATCGAGAGCGCGCTGATCACGCACCCGAAGGTGAACGATGTCGCGGTCTTCGGGATCCCGCACGAGGACTGGGGCGAAGAGGTGAAGGCGGTGGTGGAGCCGGCCCCGGGCGCTGCGCCCGGCGAGGCGCTGACGCAGGAGCTGCTGGACTTCGCAGGCGAAAACCTCGCGCGTTACAAGATCCCGCGCAGCATCGACTACATCGACGACATGCCGCGCGACCCGAACGGCAAGCTCTACAAGCGCAAGCTGCGCGACCCGTACTGGGAAGACAAAGACCGCGCCATTTGAACTGCGCCCCCGCCCGGCGCCCCGGCAATTGTTGGCGCACGCAGCTTGCGTCCAGTGCAGGTCTTCCGGGTGTGCGCCGCGCATAAGACGCGCCGGAGCAGCCCGCGTTTCGGGCACGCGCGTCCGCGCTGCATGCACAATGTCATGCAACGAGGGCCCGCCCACCGTGCATGCATCCAAACTCAATGCCGGGCGGGCGCGGCGTGCGAGGGCTAGGCTGGGTGCGTGCCCGAAGAGATCCGGCCCCTGCCCCTGGTGCATCGCCTCGCGCCCCGCCTCTATTACGGCTGGTTCGTGGCGCTCGCCGGCAGCGTGCTCGCCTTCCTGGTGATAGGCATCGGCTTCTACGGACAGGTGGTGCTGCTGGATGCCTTCGTCGGCAAGCGCGGCTTCGACCGTGAGGCGGTCTCGGCGCTGACCGCCGCGTACTGGATTGCAGCCGGCCTGTTCGGCTTTGCCATCGGCCGCAGCATCGACCGCTACGGCGTGCGCCTCTTCATGGCCGCGGGCGTGGTGTGCATGTCTGTCGCCTTCCTCTGGATTGGCCGCGTGGCTTCGCTCGAACAGGCCGTGCCCGCCTACCTGTTGCTTGCACTCGGCCTGGCCCTGGCGGGCGCGGTGCCGAACGGCGCCGTCATCACCCGCTGGTTCATCGCGCGGCGAAGCGCTGCCATGACGCTCTCGCACACCGGCGTTTCCTTCGGCGGCATCCTGGCCGCGCCGCTGCTCGCGCACTGGATCGAGGCAGACGGCATTCGCGCCTCGCTCGACCGCCTGGCGCTGCTGCTCGTGGCGGTAGGGTTGCCGCTGGTGTTTTTCGTGCTGCGCGAAACCCCCGAGCAGCACGGCCTCGCGCCTGATGCCGCCGCCGCAGAGCCCCTGCCCGCCGCGCTGCGACGCGCGCAGTACCGGCGCTGGAGTCGGCGCGCCGTCCTGAAGACTCCCGTGTTCTACCTGCTGGCGGCCGCTTACTCGCTGATGCTGCTGTGCCAGGTCGGCTACTCGATGCACCAGTTCAGCTTTTTGCGGGAACGGCTCGACCTGGAAACCGCATCCCTGGCCGTCGCCTGCGTCGCATTCGGCAGCATGCTGGCGCGCCTGGTGTTCGGCCCGCTTGCAGACCGCGTTTCCAAGACGCGCCTTGCGGCTTGCCTGTTTGTCTTCCAGGCGCTGATGGTGGTGTGTCTCGCCCAGGCCGAGAGCGCACCGGCGTTGATCGCCGCATCCATCGGCTTCGGCTGCACGGTGGGCGCCATCTTCATGTTGCAGGCGCTGCTGGTCGGCGAACTCTTCGGAATGGTGTCTTTCGGAACCGTGATGGGCCTGCAGCAGATGCTCTCGCAGACGGCCAGCGGCTTCGGCCCGCTGATACTCGGCGTGCTGGCCGCGGGTTACGGCGGCTACGCCCCGGCGCTCTACTGGCTCGCGGGCGGCGCCCTGTTCGCCGCGGTGCTGGTGTCGCAGATACGTCCGCCTGCCCTGTCACCTGGGGCAGACGAACGTCCCGCTTAAAGTTCGTCGGCGGAAGCGATGATGCGTCCGACGATGCCGTAGTTCATGGCTTCTTGCGGCGACATCCAGTGGTTGCGGTCCGTGTCCTGCGCGACCTGCTCGAGGGGCTGACCGGTGGCCTCGGCAATGGTCCGGTTGAGTCGTTCGCGCGCTTTCAGAATTTCCTCGGCCTCGATGCGGACATCGCTGACCGTGCCGCCCACGCCGCCCAGCGGCTGGTGAATCATGAAGCGCGTATTGGGCAGGCACAGGCGGTT
>CAZJXU010000032.1:0-3462 GCA_964550095.1 uncultured Spirochaetales bacterium
CCAGGGCCGGTCTTTGGCGTCGCCGGCCTTCGGCGTGTCGTGGCGGGCCTGTGTCATTCGATTCCTCTCCTTCCTCAGGGCCTTTGCGGACGAGTGCTGGAGGGTACCGCTTGCCGGGAGGCGCTGCACAGGCATCGTCAAGAAGCGCAGCGCGCCGCCTTGCCGCGCCTGCGAACAAGACGGGGCGCCTGCATGGGGCTGCCGCGTGAAGCGTCGCGTGGCATGCTGTGCTGGTGCTGACCGGTCTCGACCACCTGTGCGCCCGCGTCGCCGACATCGACGCCGCGGCATCGGCCTACGCGCGCCTGCTCGGGCGCCGGCCCTGCTGGCGGGGCGAGCAGACGGCGCTGGGCGTCGCCAGCGCGCGCTTTGCGCTGGCCAACACCGTCCTTGAATTGCAGGCGCCCTTGTCGCCGGGCGCTGTGGGTGCGCCCTTGCCTCCGGATGTGACGGGCGCAGCGGATGCGACGGATGCGACGGGGGCGCCGGCAGCGCAGGGAGAGGGCCTGTCGGGCCTGGCCTTCCGGGTGGAAAACATGGATGCCGCGCTGAAATGGGCGGCGGATCGGGGGCTCGCGCCGGGCCCGCCGAGCGCCTGCCTCGAGCGCGACATCGAAAGCGGCGCCTTTCGCGAGTGGGTTCAGGCCGATTTGTGCGAGAGCAAAACCCGCGGCATTCGCATTTCCCTGGTGCAGCGGGAGGCGGGCGCCGCGCACCCGGCCCCGGAAACTTCGGGCGCGGACCCGGCCGGGGAAACGCAGGCCGCGTACCCGGCGGACCCGGCGGGCGCGGTGCACGCGCTGGATCACGTGGTGGTGCAAAGCGCAGATGTGCAGGCGGCCAAAGCCTTGTACGGCGAAGCGCTGGGTTTGCGCCTGGCGCTGGAACGCGAAGCGCCGCAGTGGGGCGCCCACATCCTGTTCTTTCGCTGCGGAGGCGTAACGGTGGAGGTGACGGCGCCGCTTGCAGCGGGGGAGCGCCAGCCGCGCGCCTCCGGGGATGCGCCCGCGGGCAGGGGCGCGGCCTTGGGCCCATCCGGAGGAGGCGGCCCGGCGCCCGCGAACCGACCGCGCCCGGGCGAAGGGCCGGACCCCGCGCATGACCGCTTCTACGGCGCGGCCTGGCGCGTGAACGATGCAGCCGCCGCGCACGCGCGCCTCGCCGCCGCCGACATTCCGCTTTCGGAGCTGCGCCCGGGGCGCAAGCCGGGCACGCGCGTGTTCACCGTGAAGGGCAGGACCTGCGGGGTGCCGACCCTGGTCATTGAAGCCGGCGATTGAAAACACGCAGCCGCAGCGAGGCCTGCCGTGACGCCGGGCTCTCGCGCTTCAGCCTGGTTGCCGGAGCGTGACGGCCGCGCGAGGCTGCCGGGTGGACGCGGGGCCGATACGGCCGGTCGCACCAAGCCGCGACCGGCCCTGATTTTCAGGACGACGCACTTGACAAAGCCGACCTGCATGATACGCTGCTTGCCATGACCGCGCGCCGCAGAGCGCGCAGAAGGAGATGGCCGATGCCTGATGAACAGACACCGAAGAAGTACTACATACTCTGGACGAACCCGACGAACAATGCCTGGCAGGACAGGATTGCCTTCAAAACCGTGGAGGCCGCAGTCGAATCGGCCAACAGAAAGCGCGAGTCTGACGAAGAGAGGGGAATGGTTCGATATACATTCCAGATAGTTGACACGCCGCCCATGAGCGAGGAGACCAATGTGCTCTACGACAGTGAAATTGATGGAAAAAACGAAACGAAAAAACAGGGTGGCTGACATGAAAGCCCTGCGGCCCGGCCCTGCATCCCGGTAACCCCGGCCCGCCTCGTCCACGGCCCGTCCGCCGGATGCCCCGACCGCGGTCGTTGATAAGCCGGTCGCAGCGTGCGATGCTCTCGCCATGGCGACTTCCCATCAGCCCCTCGATGTTCTGCAGCCGGGCTCGGCGGCGCCGGAGCTCCCTCCCGCGGCCGAGCTGGAAGGCGAAATCCTGCGCCTGAAGCGCGAGCAAAACGCCGTGCTGCTCGCGCACTACTACCAGGAAGACGAAGTCCAGGATCTCGCCGACGTGGTCGGAGATTCCCTGGCCCTGGCCCAGGCGGCCAAGGCCATAGACAAGGAGGTGATCGTCTTCTGCGGCGTTCACTTCATGGCCGAGACGGCGAAGATCCTGAACCCCGGGCGGCGCGTGGTGGTGCCCGACCTCGATGCAGGCTGCTCGCTGGCAGACGGCTGCCCGCCGGACGAGTTTCAGCGCTTCAAGGACGCGCACCCAGGGGCCAGGGTGCTCAGCTACATCAACTGCTCCGCCGAGGTCAAGGCGATGAGCGACCTGATCTGCACCTCATCCAACGCGGTGGCGATGGCCGCCGAGTTCAAAGACGAGCCGCTGATCCTGGCGCCCGACCGTCACCTGGCCCGCTGGATCGGCCGCCAACTGGGCCGCGAGGACTTGATCGTCTGGCAGGGAAGCTGCATCGTGCACGAACAGTTCAGCGCCCGCGAGCTGGTGAAGCTGAAGCTGCGCCGGCCCGGGGCCGAAGTGCTGGCGCACCCGGAGTGCGACGCCACCGTGCTCGCCGAAGCCGACTTCATCGGCTCCACGGCGAAAATCATTGCGCGCTCCGTGGAGAGCCCGGCCCTGGTGCTGATCATCGCCACCGAAGACGGCGTGTTCCACCAGATTGAAAAGAAGCTCGCCGCGCTGGGCAAACGCAAGGAGCTGGTGCAGGCGCCGGGCATGGACGAAAGCTGCGCGTGCAACCGCTGCCCGTACATGCGGCTCAACACTTTGGAAAAACTCTACCTCTGCCTGCGCGACCTCGCGCCGGAGGTGACGGTGCCCGAGGCCGTGCGCGTCAAGGCGCTTAGGCCCATCGAGCGCATGCTCGAACTCTCGGCCTGAAGAGGGCCGGCGCCGACGGGGCAGGGCGCGCCTCGTTCACCGCAAAAGACGCGTTGTTACGCCGCCCCGTTTGTCCGTCCGGGCCCCGGCGCCGGCAGTGCGACGGCCCGCAAAAGGCGCGCCGCCCTGCCGCCGACCAAAAGGCGCTTCGTTCACCGCAAAGGGCGCGTTGTTACGCCAGCCGTCTTGCTGCCCGCACTCCGTTGTTTTACAGCAGCGCGGCCTGGCAGCAGACGCACCGCTACGGCGACCCGCAGCGTTCGTTCACCGCAAAAGGCGCGTTGTTACGCCGCCCCGTTTGTCCGTCCGGGCCCCGGCGCCGGCAGTGCGACGGCCCGCAAAAGGCGCGCGCTGCTTCGCTCGTTCGTCCGGGCGCCGGGTCTTGCAGCCGCCGACCCCAGGGCTCTTCGTTCACCGAAAAAGGCGCATCGCCCTGCCGCCGAAGCCCCCGCCCGTTACGACTCTTCGTAGAGCTTTTTCACGCGCACGGTTCCCTGAGGCGCGGCCATCACGCAAAGATCGCACAGCACGCACTCGTCGAGATTCGCTTCGACGATGT
>CAZJXU010000033.1:0-1754 GCA_964550095.1 uncultured Spirochaetales bacterium
AAAGACGAAAATACGGGAGAGTGCATCGAGCAGTTTACGGAATGCGTAGAAGACGCTCTTGGTGAAAAACTGGCCCGTCCGGACAAATCTCGTGTTCACGCCTACATAGCTACCAAGCCGAAGCCCAATGTATCTTTGTCCATTTCGATGCATCGGGGCTACTGGAATTTTGAACACCCCGCGCTGGCCGGCATCAAGGACTTTTTAATGCAACTCAGCCAGGCGGCCGCCGGTTAGCAACCCCGCCCGCTCAGCCGGCGCCCGTGTGCAGCGCCCCCGGGCGCCGATACTGTTGGCTGTCGTCCCCCGGCCCAGACCACGTTTCAGCCCGCCCTCGGCGAGCCAGCAAGCCGAGGGCGGCTTTCGGCAGCTCCGCAGCAGCGATACAGCCCTCCCATTTGCCCGCCCGCTGTGTTAGCCTTCCGCCGTGTGCGACTGATGAGGAGGACCCGGCATGTCCAAAAACGGACAGTGGCGCCTTGCCGCCCGTCCCACGGGGATGGTCGATGAGAGCCACTTTGAATACGTGGAAGAGCCGCTGCCGAAGGCCGACGAGGGCGAGGTGGTGGTACAGAGCCTGTATATTTCATTCGACCCGGCCATGCGCGGCTGGCTGAACGACGTCAAAAGCTACGTCCCGCCGGTGCAAATCGGCGAAGTCATGCGCGCCTCGGCGGTCGGGCAGGTCGTGGAAAGCCGCCACCCGGATTACAAGGAGGGCGAGCTGGTAACCGGCATGTTCGGCTGGCAGCAATACGCGCGCATCGGCGCAGGCGCGCTCCCCCTGGTGCGCGTGCCCGGCGACATACCCCCGCACCTGATGCTCAGCGTATTCGGCGGCACGGGGCTGACCGCCTACTTCGGCGTGCTGGAGGTAGGCAGGCTGTGCGAAGGGGATGCGGTGCTGGTCTCCGGCGCCGCGGGAGCGACCGGCTCGGTCGCCGCGCAAATCGCCCAGGTCAAGGGTGCATCCAAGGTGGTCGGCATCGCCGGCGGCAAGGAGAAGTGCAACTGGCTTTTGAAGGAAGCGGGACTCGACGGCGTCATCGACTACAAAAGCGACAACCTGCGGCAGCGCCTGCGCGAAGAATTCCCGCGCGGCGTCAACTTCTTCTTCGACAACGTAGGCGGCGAAACGTTAGACACCGCCTTGCTGCACATGGCGAACCACGGCTCCGTGGTGCTGTGCGGCGCCATCTCGCAGTACAATGAAAATCGTCCGCCCCCCGGCCCGCGCAACATCATGCAGGTCGTCATCCGGCGCCTGACCGTGCGCGGCTTCATCGTGATCGACTACCTGGAGCAGTCCGAGCGCGCGCTTGCCGAACTCAAGCAGTGGGTGCAGGACGGTCGCATCGCCCACGCCGAGGACATCCAGGAAGGCATCGAAAACGCGCCGGGCGCCCTGATGCGCCTCTTTCTCGGCAAAAACCTGGGCAAGCAGCTTCTGAAAGTGGCGGACCCGGCCTGAGCTTCGGCGCCGGCCTTCGTTTTATCGTCGGTGGATGGCTGAGTGGTCCGGACCCCGCCACCCATTCCCGATCTGCGTCTGCGCTTCGAGGCCCGCCCGCGCCATGCAGACGTTCAGGTCTTTCAGAATGCGGTGGATCTCCACAAGGCCACGCCGCGGTCGAGTACGCGTTCGAGCCAGGTTTGAAAGCGGATCTCAATATCCTGTATCCTCTCTTTGTAGTTGATCTGAAACACCTCGTTGCAAAGGCGGGCTTCCGCCACCGGCTCCCAGCCGTCTTCAG
>CAZJXU010000034.1:0-11427 GCA_964550095.1 uncultured Spirochaetales bacterium
GCGCGCAGCCTGTCGCGCAGCGGGCTGTCCTTTGCCAGAAGCGCGCGCAGGGCTTCGATGGCAGGCCGCCCTTCGCGTTCTTCCGGGATCACCAGGTCGTAATGTTCGGCGCGCAGCGGGCGAAAGTTCAGCCCGTGCTCCTTGGCGACGGTTTCAATCGTCACGCCCCAGTCTGCGCGCCCCTGCGCCACCGCCGCAGCCACCGCGTAATGCGAACGGGTTTCGTACGCATAACCGGGCGGCCGCCGCTCGCCCAGCAGCATGTCGATCAGCACGCGGGTGCCGGCGCCCCGGTTGCGGTTCACCATGCGCAGCGACGCATCGGCCAGCAGAGCATCCGTATCGCGCCCTTCTTCCGGTCGGGTGACGACGCCCTGCATGCGCGTGTAGCCGCGCAGCAGGTTCATGCCGGGGCCCAAAAAATGCTCGTTGTATGTTCCGCTCTCGCCGTCCAGCAGGTGGACAGGCGCCGCGTCGCACTCGCCGCGCTCGGCGGCGCTTAGCCCGCCCCGGCTGCCCACCGCCACCAGCTTCACCGTAAATCCCAGGCGATACAGCTCGGAAGCGACCAGGTCCAGCCCTGCGCAATGACTGCCGATGATCACCAGGTCCGCCGGCCTTGAAGTGCGTCCGATGCGGATCACTTCCACTTCCGTGTCCTGCTCGACAATCTCGGTGTTGCGGTCGATGCGCACAAAGCCGTCGGCGCGGGAAAAGGAAGTCACCGAGCCGCTGCCCTTGCCCATCGGCCAGGCCGAAAAGCCTGCGCCTTTTCCCTGCACCAGACCCACCAGCAGGTATTCCAGGCGGCCGCGTTCGGACTGCACGCGGTGCGCCAGCCGCGCCCGTTCGCTTTCACGGTGCGCCATGCGCCAGCCGGCCATCTCGCACAGAACAGGCGCGACGAACTCGTGAAAGGTGAACACTGCAGAAGTGGGAAAGCCGGGCAGCACCGCCACGGGTTTGCTTCCCGCCGCAGCCAGGCAGATCGGCTTGCCCGGTTTCAGCGCAACGCCGTGCACCACGATGCCGGGCTCCAGTTCATCCACGATGCGCGCGCACCAGTCGCCTTCGCCCTTGGAGGTTCCGCCGGAGAGCAGCACCAGATCGGCTTCATCGAGCGCGCGTTCCAGTGCGCTGCGCAATGCAGCTTCGTCATCGCGAAAGGCGCCGAGAAAGTGCGGCGTGCAGCCCAGCTCGCGCACCGCATCGGCGATGATGCGCCCGTTGCTGTCATACACCAGGCCGGGACGCATGGCCTCGCCGGGTTGCACGATCTCGTCCCCCGTCGAAATAATCGCCACGCGCGGCTTTTTGACGACGGCGATGTCCTGCACGCCGATGGCGGCGAGCATGCCGGTTTCCCGCGAGCTGAGTTCGGCGCCGGCGAACAGCACCGTTTCGCCCCGGCCGATGTCGGCGCCGGCGAAGGAAAGCGCAGCGCCGGGCGCAGACGCGCGCTGCACCGCCACCACGCTTTCCCCTTCTTCCAACTCGGTGTACTCCACGGGAACCACCGCGTCCGCGCCGCGCGGCAGCATGCCGCCGGTGGCGATGGTGGTGGCAGTGCCCGGCGCGACTTCTTCTTGCGGTGCGTGCCCCGCGCCGATCACTTCCCGGTTCAGGCGCAGGCGCACCGGGTGTACTTCGCCGGCGCCGAAGGTGTCTGCCGCGCGCACGGCAAAGCCGTCCATGTTGGCGCGGTCGAAACCCGGCACATCCACCCCGGCGCGCACATCGGCAGCCGCGATGCGGCCCAGCGCCTGCTCGAGCGGCACGCGCTCTTCACCCGGCGGCGCGCACGCAATCACCTCGCGCCAGCGGCGCTCCGCCTCGTCCCGGTCGGTAATGTCGAGGAACTGTTTCTGTTTCACGGTTTCGAGTCCGTAGCGTTATCAGGCGCAACTGCCTTCGCAGCGGTTGGCGTCGGGTTTGCGTGCGATGCGTGTTCGTCGTGCGCATCGTGCGCGGGCGTTGTTGCGGGCGTCGTCGTCGGCGCATCCGCAGCCGGCGCATCATCTGCCCCTGCCGGCGCTTCCTGGTCGTAGAGCAGCACCTCTACCGTTTCGCCTTCGGGCATGCCCTCCAGCCCCCGCGGCACAATCACCGCACCGTCCGCACGCACGGTGGAAGAGAGCATACTCGCGCCGCTGACTGCGAGCGGCATCACCCGGCCTGCTTCGATGGCGACCCGCACGTAGTCCACGCGCCCGACTGCAGAGCTGATTTTGCGCGCCAGCGGCAGGCGCACGCGCCGGTGCGGCCACGCAAGCGGCAGGCCGCCCAGTGCGCGAATAGCAGGCCCGGCGAAAAACTCGTACGCGCACAGGCAACTGACCGGGTTGCCCGGCAGCAAAAACACCAGGCGCCCGTCGATCTCGCCCGCGCCTGCAGGGCTGGAAGGCCGCATCGCCACGCCGTGAAAAAACACCGTGCCCAGCTCGGCCAGCAGGTTCGGCGCGTGGTCTTCCTTGCCGACGCTGCTGCCGCCCGAAACCAGCACCACGTCCGCGCCGCCGGCCGAAAGCGCCCCCCGAATCCGGCGCACGCGGTCCGGGATGATTTTGAACGCACGCAGTTCGCCGCTGTCGCGCGCAACAAGCCCGCGCAGCACAACGGAGTTGGAGTCGACGATCTTCACGCCGTGCGGCCTCTTGCCCGCGGGCAGCAGCTCGTCGCCGGTGATCACCAGCCGCACGCGCGGCCTGCGGTGACACATCACCCTTCCCTTGCCGATGGAAGCCAGCACGCCTGCATCCTGCGGACGCAGTCGCCTTCCGGCGCGCAGCAGCGCATCGCCAGGGCGGATGTCCTCACCCGGCGCGCCCACGTGCTTGCCGGGCGTCACCGCGCCTTGCACCTGCACCTTGGCGTCCGCCTCGCGGCACACCTCCGCGGGCGCCACCGCGTCCGCGCCTTCCGGAAGCGGCGCGCCGGTCATAATGCGCACCGCCGCGCCCCGCTCCACGCGCCCGCGGAAGGGCCTGCCGGGGAGAGACTGGCCGAGCAGGCGCAGCTCCGCCGCGTCGAACTCGCCCGCGCCGAAACTGTCCTCGCCGCAGATCGCGTAACCGTCCATGGCCGCGCGCGCGAAACCCGGCACTGCGACATCGGAGGCCACGTCTTCAGCCGCCACGCGGCCCACGCAATCGAGCAGCGGCACAGGCTCCGCGGGGAGAGCGTGCGCGCGCTCCGCCACCAGGCGCAGCGCGTCCTCGACATCCGTCCGCTCGGCGAAGCCCTGCATGCGCACGTCTCGATGCATGACTTGCCCCGTGCGGGAACGGAATGAAGGAGCGGAAACGGAAGCGGGAGCGGGAATGGGAACGGGGGCGGGGCCCTCCGGCCCCGGCATCCCCCGCGCTCCCCGTGTTTCCCGTGCTCAGCCCGCCGCCTTGGTGCTGAACAGATCTTCCTGTGCCGGCATCCGCGTGTACATCTGCTGCACCACCTCCTCGGGCACGTCGAAGACCTGGCCCGCGATGGGGTCCTGCTTCATCGGCTCGGAGAGCGTGTCGTCGGCCTTGGTCATGCCGGCGCGGCGGTTGAACTCCCACTCGTCCGCCAGGCACTGCCAGCCCATGTCGTGGATCTGCTCCCGCGAAACGTCTTCGTCGTAGAGCGCGCCGTAGAAGTTGCGGATGTCGTCCAGCGAGGGCTGCAGGAACTGGCAGAAGCCGGAGCTGTCGCACACCGCGTTGACGATCTGCACCTTCTGGCTCTCCCACACGTACTGGTCGGGTGTGAGGCCGGGGTTGACGACCAGGCCCGCGGTGTGGTCGGCGCCCATCGGGCTGGTGCAGTAGGTGACCCCGGTGGCCTTGAGCGGCCGCGGGTCCCAGGCCGGCATCGACTGCCCCTTGGCGTGCGGCACGCGCGCGTGGCCGGTGAGCTTGCCTGTGGCCACCGCGCCGTCTCCGATGGCGCGCGCGGCCTCGCCGCCTTCTTCGAGCTTGTTCAGCAGCGCCTTCATGCCCTCGGCATCGCCCCAGTTCATCTTGCCCGCGTCCATGTACACCGCGATCGCCGCGCCGGTTTCGATGGTGTCGAGCCCCAGCTCGTCGCACAGCCTGTCCAGGTCGGCCACGTCTTCCCAGCTTTGCACCGCGCAGTTGGAGCCGAGCAGGGTGAGGGTTTCGAACTCGAGGGCGGAGGTTTTGTACTCGCCCTGCGCGTCGTGCACCACGTTGGAGCACTTCACGATGCAGCCGGTCATGCAGTTGTGCATTTCCCCGCCGCGTTCTTCGAAGCTCTCGATGATGCGCGCGCCGTCCAGGCTCTCCACGTCCGGGCTCTGCCCTTCGACGCGGTTCTTGTACACGAAGGTGTTCAGCATGTTGGCCATCGGCACCACCGAGCTGGTGCCCTTGGCGAACATCTGCGGGCCGTCCTGGTACTCGCGCGTGTAGTTCTTGCACAGCTCGCCGAACTTCGCGCGGTCGCCAGGGCGGCGCACCGGCGTGCGGCCCGGGTCCACCATCACGTACTTGAGGCCCTTGGATCCCATCACGGCGCCCAGGCCGCCGCGCGCCGCGTGTCGCGCCGGGTAGCGGTTGTCCTGGTCCGTGGTGGCCACGGAAGCCCCGCGCATCCGCATCTCCCCGGCCGGGCCGCAGGAAATGAAGGACGCGGTCTTCGGGTACTGGTCGTGCAGGTCCATGCACAGTTGGTAGTTGCGCTTCATCTTGTGCGCGCCGGCATCGACCAGGCGCGCGCCCTCGCCGTCCACCTCCAGGGCGAAGCGGGCCTCCTTGTCTGCGGGCTGGCCCGTCACCACGATCAGGCGAATGCCCAGCTTCATCAGGTGCTGCCCGGGCTGGCCGCCCGAGTTCGCTTCCTTGATGCCGTTCGTGAGCGGGCTCTTGCCGCCGATGGAAATGCGTCCCGAGGTGGGCGCCGCCGTGCCGGAAAGCACGCCCGGCGCCATCACCAGCACATTGCCGGGGCCGAGCGGGTCGCAGGTGGGGTCGCACTCGTCCAGCAGCACCTTTGCCGAAAGCGCGCGGCCGCCCAGCAGCTTCCACGCATCGGGGAAGTCCACGACCTCAGCGGTTTGCTGGGTCATGTCAACCCGAATCATCTTGTCTCCGGTGGGTCCAGCCATCTTGGTTCTCCTTGCGGTTGTTGGGTTCTTCCGTACTTGCCGCCCGGTTCCTTCGGGCGTGTTGTGTTCTTTTCGGGCGGGGTTTTCGTCCGCGCTTGTCGTTGAGGTTGTTCGGGCGTGCGGGTCGCCGCTTGCCGAGTTGTTTTTTCGGGCGGGGGCTCAGCCGCCCGCTACGGACGAAACAATCTCCAGCGAATCGCCGCCATCGGTGGGTGCCGCCAGCACATCGCCCTGCAGCTTGTTGCCGTTCAGGAAGAGCGTGTTGAACATGCGCACATCGTTCTTTTCATCGAGCATCAGCGTGAGAAAGCCGGGGAACTTCTGCTCCACCGCCTCCAGGCATTCCCGAACGGTAGCGCCTTCCACCACCAGCTCCGCGTTGCCCCCGGTGGGGCCCCGGTACGGAGGCGGTATCACGACCTTCGGCATGTCCCTCTCCTGCGCTTCCCGCTCTGCCGCCGGGCCCGGCGGCTTCCTTCGCCCCGGCCCCTGCGCCTCGCCGCAGCCCGCCATCGGGCCGGCCCAGTGTAGCGCGCACACGGGGCCGTGGTGCAAGGCCCCCGTACCTTAGCCCGGATCCAGCCCGGATTGCGGGGCGGGGGTTTGGCCGGGGGCACTCGTTCGGACACATCTTGGACAGGGGGGCCGGACGCCGAGAATCGCCATCCAAACCCCGTTTTTGGGGCTTTTCAGGGTTGGAGCGCCGGAGCCATCCGGCCTGCCCGGGCTCGTCCGAAGGTCCGCCCGAGGCCCGTCCGACCCGTCGTGGCGCTCGTTCAGACACATCCCGGACAGCCGCCCGGCCCTCGCTTTGCCCGCCCGTGGCCGCTCGTTCAGACACATCCTGGACAGCCGCCCGGCACTCGCTCCGCCCGCCCGCGCACTGGGCCCCGGCCTCTCGGCGCCGGAGGGGCCAGCCTGACCGGCTTGGGCTTGGGCCGGCTGATCCTGCCCCGTCCATGTGTGGCCTGCCCCGGGCGCGTGCGGACTGCCCCATACCGGAACAGCCGGGGTTTGGCCAGTGACCTGACCGGCGCTGGAGGGCGGCGTGTTCTGCGCGCCGGGCCTGCCCTGGCCTGCCGAGACTTCACGGAGGCGAAGTTTCCCCGCCGACGCTCCCCACCCTTTAAGAAGAATGCCGCAAAGGCAAAGGGCCGAAGCGCGCGCCGCTACAGCTTCCTTTCGATTCGCAGAATGATCTGCTCGATGCGATACAGGTAATCGATCACCTGCTGAATCGGCTCCTTGTGCCAGCTCGCATAAACACTTCCCGCGAAAAAGGAAATGGAAATCAACGAGCCCACCAGCACGCCCAGAAAGAATTTCCTGTTCTCATGCTTCATGTTCAAGCCTCGATGTGGAAGTTTCGCCGCAGCGGCCTTCCGGCTGATGGTAACCGAATCGCCGCCGGCGCTTCACGCCTGGCCCCCGGCGGGTACCTGTGCGTCCGACACAGATACAGCGCCGATCCGGACGGCCAGTTTGAAGTTGTATTCGCGTATCAGCCCAGGGATGAGGAAGGCGTCAATCAACCACCAAGCGGAAGAAACGAGGAGGCCGATAGCCGATACGGTGAGCACAAGCATGATGATCCCGGTACCAACGCGGTTCAGGTAGAACCGGTGCACACCGAGAAGACCAAGAAAGAACCAGGCCACGTACGCGATGACCTCGGATTTCTTGTGGGCGTCGTACTGCATGTACTGCGATGCCGTCATCGTTGTCTGCTCCATCAGGCACGCTCCCCGCGCTCGCGGCATTTGGAGCGCCGGCGTTGACGCTTTGCTCGTTGCATGGCGGCTCTTCCTTTTTCGTGGTGTGAAGTTTCCCGGGTTCTCTGGGCGGGCACGCCCCGCCCGAAGGCGCGCGCCTCGCCGTGGTGCTGTCCTGATGCGGGTCAAGCCCGGCAGCCCCACTTTAACCCCGAATTTCGAAGCAGGGTGTGGCCTGGTTCACACCTTGAGTCGTTTTTTTGCAGATTTCGCCTCGCCCGCCGCGGCGCGATGGGGAAAAACCCGGGCCTTATATCCATGGATTGACACCGCCTCGAAACGGATAGATTGCCCGTTTAAAGAGAGCCGCCATGACCCAGAAAGCACCCAGAAGGCTGGAGAGCAGGCGAATCCTGGGTTTTCGGAGTCATGTCAACCCATAGATATAAGCCCCAAAAACCCCCGGTTGGAGACGCCCCCGGGGCCGGCGAAGCCGCCCGGAGGCCGGGCCGCCCGTTTCCCCAATTCGGGTCTCGCCGTACATCGCTCATCCGCCCGCCAGCCGCCTCGCCCGCTGGCCTATCCGCCGCCCAGCCAATCCACCCGCGCCCGTCTCATCCGCCCGCTGCCCCGGTCAGCGCCCCCCGGAGCCCCGGATTTTTTGCCGCACCGCGTCTATCCCCGCCTCGCCCCTTCCCCATTTTTCATATAAACCATTGAAAAATAAGAACTTATTTTTTCCACCTACCCCCTTGACGCGATAACGCGCGGTGTCAATACTATGCGGCGTCAGAACGAAACCCACACCCGCCCAAAGCGGCCCCCGCGCCGCACGGGACGAGAAGGAGAAGACGATGCCTCAGAAGAAGAGCCGCAATTCGGGCGTTTTCGAAGAGGGCCGCGAGCGCTTCGAGAAGGCCGTGAAGGGCCTGGAGAAGGACTGGAAGCGGTTCAGCACCCAGATCGAAAAGCGCCGCCGGGCGTTTGAGAAGCGCGCCGAGGTCGAGGTCAAAAAGTTCCGCAAGGAGCTTCGGACCAGCCCCTGGGCGAAGCAGGCGGAAAAGCTCCAGGCCGAACTCCAGGAGACGCCCCTGGTCCGGCGCGTGGCAGGACTGCGCCGGGAAGCCGAGAAGGTCTTCGAGGAGCAGGTGGACCTGCTCTTCCAGAACCTGCCCATCGCCAGCGCGAATGAGGTCGGCAAGCTCAAGCGCAAGGTCAACGCGCTGGACCGCAAGGTGCGCGCACTGGAGAAGGAAAAGGCAGCCCCGGCCGACCAGGCCGCAGCCTGACCTTCGCACAGCGCGCAGCCGAGGCGCGCCACAGGACTGGCCCGGACCGGGCAAAGCCGACAAAGGACGGGGCGCGGGGCAATTTGATTTGCCCCCGGGCCCCGTTTCTTTGTGCGCCGCTGCGCTACATTGACCGGCCCCGAAAGCTGAAGGCCGAAGGAGCAACCTACGAATGGGCGAATTCCAGGGCGTCGATTTCCTGCTGCTGGACGAAGAGCTCTCCGACGAAGAGCGCGTCGCGCGTGAAGCGGTGCGCGGCTGGGTGAGCAGCGAGTTCCTGCCGCGCATCCAGGAGCACATCCGCCAGGACGGCTCCTTCCCGCTGGAGCTGGTGCCGCAAATGGCGGAACTCGGCCTGTTCGGTGCCAACCTTTCCGGCTACGGCTGCGCGGGCATGAACAACGTGGCCTACGGCCTGGTGATGCAGGAACTGGAGCGCGGCGATTCCGGCCTGCGCTCCTTCGCCAGCGTGCAGGGCGGGCTGTGCATGTATCCCATCCACAGCTACGGCTCCGACGAGCAAAAGGAAAAGTGGCTGCCGCGCATGGCCGCCGGCGAAGCCATCGGCTGCTTCGGCCTGACCGAGCCGGACTTCGGCAGCTTCGTGCAGGGCATGCGCACGCGGGCCGAGCGGCACGGCGACCGCTGGGTGCTGAATGGCAGCAAGCGCTGGATCACCAACGGCTCGCTGGCCGATGTCGCCATCGTGTGGGCGAAAGTCGGCGAAGAGGTGTGCGGCTTCCTGGTCGAGCGCGGCACGCCCGGCTTCGAAGCGCCCGACATCAAGGGCAAGTTTTCCCTGCGCGGCTCGGTAACCAGCGAGCTTTACCTGAAAGACGTGGAAGTGCCGGAAAGCGCGCGCCTGCCGGGCGTGAGCAGTTTGAAGGGGCCCCTTTCCTGCCTGAGCCAGGCGCGTTACGGCATCGCCTGGGGCGCCATCGGGGCCGCCATGGCCTGCTTTGAAGAGGTGGTGGAGTACAGCAGGCAGCGCGAAGTGCAGGGCGGGCCGCTGGCCGGCAAGCAGCTCACCCAGGCGCGCCTGGCCGACATGCTAAGCGAAATCACCAAGGCGCAGCTGCTGGCGCTGCGCCTCGGCCGCCTGAAGGATGCGGGCAAGCTCGCGCCCGTGATGATCAGCATGGCCAAGCGCAACAACGTGGACATCGCGCTCAACATCGCGCGCGCCGCCCGCGACCTGCTGGGCGCCAACGGCATCGTCGATGACTACCAGGCCATGCGCCACATGGTGAACCTGGAGACGGTGCGCACCTACGAAGGCACACACGACATCCACACCCTGATCCTGGGCGAGCACATCACGGGGCTGCGGGCGCTTTAGGGGGCGGGCGCTAGGGCGTGGGGGAGCGCTGCGTCAATGCGGGAGTTGAGCGGGCACCCCTGTGCGCAGCGCCTCGGCGAACGCACGCAGCACCTTGCCGAAGTCGCGCATGATGTCGGAAAGCTTGCGCGCCGCGTCTGCAAACGCGTGCTCCGCATTGGCAAGCTCTTGCGCAGCATCGTTGAGCTGGTGTGCCACATCGGCATACTTGAGTTCCGCATCGATAACCTCGCGTTCCACGCCGGCAATCTCACTTTTCATGTCGGCAATCTCGCGCTGCACATCAGCAAGCTCGCGTGTGGCGCCGGAAAGCTCCCGGTACACTTCGGAAAGCTCGTGCTGTGCATCGGCAAACTCGGCAAATACTTTAATAATCCCACGCTCCGTATCGGTAAACACGTGATCTGAATCGGCGACTTCGCTCACCATCGCGGCCTCGCGGCGTATCTTGTCTGCGTTCTCTTGCTCCTCTTTGGCGACATTGCGGAAAATATTGGTGCGCATGCGCACCACCTCGGCGCCCTTTCGAAACGCATTGATACCCCCTCGCAACAAATCAGCATGCTCGCTTGTCTTTGCGGCATCGCTCCGCTCCGCATCGGCAAGCTCGCCCGCCGCATCGGCGCCCGAGCGCTCCGCATCCGCAAACGCGCGCAGCGCATCGGCACGCTCGCGCAAGGTGACGAGGTCGCCCTGTATCCTGATGGTAAACCCGCGCGACAACTCGGCGCGCTCGCGCAACTCGTCGACATCCCGGGACACCGTGTCGATGAATTGGGGGTCCACGGTTTCGAGTTCGGGCGATGCTTTTTTTCCACGAGGCTTCAATCCGTAAACTCCCTTGACGATTTTCCACCAGGCAGGCCATTGCCGGCCCGAAGGAGCCATCGTCTCTCGTCCATCGGGGGATGCTTTCCGGGGCGCTCCGCCACCGTGCGCCCGCGCCGCCCCGGAGTGTACCAAGTTCACGAACGGGGGAGACGGGCGCGCGGGGCCAGCCGGGGGGTGATTCCGGCCCTGGACCGGGGTGGCCCCGAGGATATGAGGCTGGTCGATTTTTTGGACGAAATGGGGATACCAATGCTATGATTCAAGGACATTAAATTCAAAAATGATAAGAATTTTCTCAATTTTACCTTTATTATCAATAATTTATGAGATAAGAAATTGGACAAAAATATGCTTGACTTTTGGAATGAGTTCTTATAGTATTCTGGTCATCAAGCTCCGAGGTTGGAAACCGGGTCTTTGGCGTTGTTCCTGGTTACCTCGGAGGCCAACTAGGAGGACGATATGTCAACCAACAAGCGGGAGTACGAAACAACCCACCCGTGGATCAGCTTCCGGCTGGACCTTCGCCGGGCCAGTCCGGAATTCTGGATGCTGCTGGGCCAGGCGGTGGCCCGCTGCGAGGAGATCGCAGCGGCGGTTTTGTCTCCTATGGATGCCGATAAACTGTACGACGTTTATTTGATTCGGGACGCCCAGGCGACCACGGCGATTGAAGGCAACACGCTAAGCGAAGAACAGGCCCGCGCCCAGCTAGAAAAGAGGGGCAAACTCCCGCCCTCCCGTGAGTATCAGGGGCGAGAAGTGGATAATGCCCTTAGTGCTTACCGGGCGATTCATAGCCTAGCTATGAAGAACGAACCACTTGGCTTAAGTCCAGAGATAATTTGCGCATACAACCGCACAATACTCGAAGGACTTGAAAAGCATTTGGAGGAAGATGTTGTGCCCGGTGAGATTCCCCGATCTTCTGTCGGCGTTGGAAATTATCGCGCCGCGCCCCGACAGGATTGCAAATACCTGTTGGATCGACTCTGCGATTGGCTGGATCGGGATTTGGGAATTCCCGTTTCCTTTGCAGGGCGCACTCGGAAAATGGCAGAGTCGATTTTGAAGGGGATATTTGCGCACCTTTACATCGCGTGGATTCATCCCTTCGGCGACGGAAACGGTCGCACCGCCCGGCTTGTTGAG
>CAZJXU010000035.1:0-11443 GCA_964550095.1 uncultured Spirochaetales bacterium
GGGTCACGCCGAGGTCGGTGTTCTTGTACACCTGGCGCGATACATAGAAGGTGAAGCCCGTGCGGTTGGTCCTGCCGTCCGTGATGTCGCTGTCGATCAGCACGGCCGGAAAGAAGTCCGCTTCCAGGCGGTAGTAGCCGAGGCCGAATTTCGCGAACTTCTTCTTGTCTCCAATTTCGATGCCGATGCCGTAGCCCGTGTCCTGGGCGCTTATCATCACACCGTCAGCCGGGCAAACCTCGTCCTCCGCCACGCCGCACGTCATGCTGCCGTCCGGCTTGTTATCCGGCCCGTAACCCGTGAAGCCCTCCGCGTCCGTGTTCTGTGCGTAGTGCGCAAAGACCGTGATCGGCCAGTTTTCGATGCAGGTTTTGCAGCGGTAGTAGGCGGCCAGCTCGAAGGCCGAGAGGCTGTCCTCTCCCGCCTGGAATGGGCTGATGTTGCCAAGCCCCACGGCGCCGCCGACCAGATTGTCGCCCTTGCCCAGGGAATGGAAGCTGTACCACGTCAAGCGGCCGCCGAAGCCGTGCGCGCCGGACTCAAAGTCGTAGCCGAACTGCGCGGCGAAGGCGCCGGGGTCGGTCTTCCCCGACTCTTCCTCGATCACCAGGTAGCCCAGTTTGGCGTACAGGCCGAACGCCGTCGGTATCGCCCAGGCTATTCCCTCGGGGTGGATGTCGCCGTCCCACAGCATGTAGTCCTTGCCGTTCTTCCAGCGCAGCGGGTTTGCCATCTTGCCCAGGATCACGGCGCCGGCCTTGCCGGGCAGCGTCACCTGGATGAAGGCGCGGTCGATGGCGACCGGGTCGTGGCTGAAGGCCTCGTTGTCGCCGTCGTCCTTGATGCCGCTGCCGAGGGTCTGGTTGGAGCTGCGGATGTCGTCGTGCCCCGATATCAGGCGAAAGCCGGCCGACACCTGTTCGCCCACTTTGGCCTTGCCTCCGATGCGCAGGCGATAGCGGGCGCGCGTGCGGTCCGCCTTCTCGTCGCCGTAGGAGAAGTTCTCGATGCGCGCGCGCAGGTCGCCGGAGAAAGAAAGCTCCGTCTGCAGGAGCCCCGCGCCGAACGCGGGCAAAGCGAACAACAGCAGGGAAAGCGCAAGGGTCGCAGCCGGTACCTTCGATACGGTCGGCACGGCCAGGGGCCTCGAGGTCATCACGTCGTGCTCCTGTTGATGGGGGCGCCGGGCCCCCCGCGCGGGTGGACCAGGCCGAAGACGCAGCGCGCCGCAGGCCGCAGAAATCTACGCCGGGCCTGTGAAGACGCCGTGACGTCCGTGTTACAAATCGGTGGAGTTTTACAGCCCGGAGACGCCCGGTGGCTGTTTCGCCGGGGTTTCCGCAGCCGCCGCGCCCGCCGGGCTGCTACCGGCCCCCTCCCCTGTCCGCCGGCGCATCCGCATCCGCCGCCGCATCCGCAGCCGAATCCGCATCCGCCGGCGTTTCCGCATCCGCCGCGGCCGGCGCCGCCTGCCCCGCCGGCCCCTCTGCCTGTGGCAGGCGCACGCTGAAGCGAGCGCCCTTGCCGCCCTCGGAAAAGGCGAAGACCTCCCCCTGCATCACCCGCACCAGTTGCTTCACGATGGCAAGACCCAGCCCCACGCCGCCCGGCTCGCGCGTGCGGGCCTGCCCGGTGCGGTAGAAGCGCTCGAAGACCTGCGCGAGATCGTCCGGGGCAATGCCGATGCCTTCGTCTTCCACGTCCAGGCAGGCGCGCCCGCCGGATGCATGCACGCGCACCGCGATGCCGCCGCCGCCGCTCGAATACTTGAGGGCGTTGTCCAGCAGGTTCCACAGCACCTGCTCCAGGGCGCCGTGCGAGGCGCGCGCGAAAACGGGCGTGGGTGCGTCCAGCACGCAGCGCATGCGCTCCGCACTGATGCGCCGCGCGAGATCTCCCATCACGCCCCGGCACAGGGCGCCCAGTTCCACGGGCGCAATCTCCAGCACGTCGCGCCGCCCCTCGAGCCGGGTCAGCTCCAGCAGGTCATCGATCAATTGCGAGAGCCGCTCGCTGTGCCTCAGGATCACGCCGAGCTGTTGACGGCGTTGTTCCTCGGAGCCGGCGCCCTGCAGCAGGGTTTCGGCAAAGCCGCGAATGGCGGTCAGCGGCGTGCGCAACTCGTGCGAGACGTTGCCGATGAAGTCGCGGCGCATGTCCTCCAGCCTGCGGATTTCCGTCATGTCGCGGAACACCGCGACCACGCCGAGCAGTGCGCCCTGCTGCGGAAAGCGCTCCGCGTGCATGGAGAGCACGCGCGAAGCCCCGCCGGGAGTCGGCGCCTCGAATTCGAGCAGCGCCCGCTCAAAGCTCTTCGCCGCGTGCGCAAGCGCCTCATCGACATCGGCGCGGCGGCAAATCTCCAGCGCGCTGCGGCCCGCGACTTCGCCCCATGCGTTGAAGAACTGTCGCAGGCGCCGGTTGGCCAGCAGCGCGCGCCCTTCGGCGTCCAGCACCAGCACGCCCTCGGCCATGCCGCCCAGCACTGCAGGCAGACGTTCGCGTTCTTCGCGCGCCCGGCGGCGCTCTTCGAGCAGCGCCTGGTCTGCATCCGCCAGCGCGCCGGCCAGGCGGCCCGCGGCGCCCGCGCCCCGCCGGGGAAGCGCTGCGGCGGCGCGGCCTTCGCCGAGCGCGGCGACGGCGCGCGCAAAAACATCCAGCAGCCTTTCGAAACGGCGACCGATGAGCCACGCGCCGAACAGGGCGAGCAGGATGCCCAGCGCCGGCGCGGCGGCCTGGCCGAAGACCGGCGCCGAGAGCGCCGTGACCAGGGCGACCAGAACGGCGAGCGCCGCAGTGCGCTTATGCATGGGCGCCGCGCCTCACAGGGCTTCGAAGCGGTAGCCGACGCCGCGCACGGTCTGCAGCGCGGCCCCGTGCGCGCCGAGTTTTTGACGAAGGCGGCGCAGGTGGGTGTCGATGGTGCGCTCGGTCACCGAGACATCCTCGCCCCACACGGCGTCGAGCAGGCGCCTGCGCGGAAACACGCGGCCGGGACGGGCGGCCAGGGTGAACAGCAACTGGAATTCCTTCGGCGTGAGCTGCAGCGGCCTGCCGGCGACGCTGCACCGGTGCCGCTCGGAGTCGAGTTCCAGGGCGCCCCGGCGCAGCCGCGTGGCCGGGCCCGGCGCCCCGGCTTCCCGGCGCGCGCGTCGCAAAATCGCCTGCACGCGCAGCACCAGCTCGCGCGGACTGAAGGGCTTGGTGACGTAGTCGTCGGCGCCCAGTTCAAAGCCCACCACCCGGTCCACCTCTTCCCCCTTGGCGGTCAGCATCAAAATCGAAGGCGCGCCGGGCGCGCCTGAGCCTGCGGCGATCTTATGCAGGCGGCGGCACACTTCGAGCCCGGAGAGATCGGGCAGCATCAGGTCCAGCACCACCAGGTCAGGGCGAAAGCGCGCAGCGGCGTCGAGGCCCTCCTGGCCGGCTTTCGCCGTCTCCACCTCGAAGCCGGCCTGGTCCAGGTTGAAGCGCACCAGTTCCAGCAGGTCGGGCTCATCATCGACGACGAGGATGCGCGCGCGCATGCCCTGAGCATAGCGACACGGGGCGCCCCGCTGAAAGCGCCGCCCGCCCGGTATGCGGCGCCGCGCGTACGTCCGGCACGCACACGGCGGGCGGGGATGCGCGGGGCCGAGCCGCCTTTGCGGCCCGACCCCGCGCCTCGCGATGCCTCTCACCCCCCAGATTGAGGCATCACGAATGTCCTCGCCCGTCCTAACTGCAGCCGCTGGTCGCGCCGCAGTTCGGGCACTTGTAGCAGGCGCCGTTGCGCACGGTAATGCCGCCGCACTCGGTGCAGGCCGGCGCGTCCGCCTGGTTGACAAAGGTGGAGTGCTCGCCGGAAGTCGCGCCGCCCGCCACCACCGCCTGGCCTGCGGCAGGCGCATCGCCCGCTTCCTGGTGCTCCGCGGACTCGCTTTGCAAGAAGCGGTTGCCGAGGTAGCGGAACACGTAGTCGGGGATCGACTTCGCCATCGGAATTTCGGGGTTGTTGGTAAAGCCCTGGGGCTCGAAGCGCGTGTGGCTGAACTTGTCCACCAGGGTGGAGAGCGGGACGCCGTATTGCAGCGCCAGCGAGGTCATGGTGGCGATGGTGTCCATCAGCCCCGAAATGGTGCTGCCTTCCTTGGCCATGCGCAGGAAGATTTCCCCCGGCGTTCCGTCTTCGTAGAGGCCCACGTGCAGGTAGCCCTCGTGACCGGAGATGGAAAACTTGTGCGTCACGCTGTTTCGCTCGTCGGGCAGCTTCTTGCGCAGGGCGCGGGCCGCCGCCGCGTTCAGGGGGATCAGCTCGCCCTCCCCTGCCGCCGCCGCGGCAGGCTTTTCCTTGCCCGCGTTGAGCGGCTGGGTGCGCTTGCTGCCGTCCCGGTACACGGCCAGCGCTTTCAGGCCCAGCTTCCAGCCCATGGTGTAGGCCTTCACCAGGTCTTCGACTTCGGCGTCGGTGGGCAGGTTGACGGTTTTGCTGATCGCTCCCGAAAGGAAGGGCTGCACCGCGCCCATCATGCGCACGTGTCCCATCCAGTGGATGGAGCGCTTTCCGTGCTGCGGCCGGAACGCGCAGTCGAACACCGACAGATGCTCGTTCGCAAGACCCGGCGCGCCTTCGATGGTCTCGTGCTCATCGATGTAGGACACGATGGCCTGGCTCTGCGCTTCGTCGTAGCCGAGCTTTTTGAGCGCGGAAGGCACCGTGCGGTTGACGATCTTGAGCATGCCGCCCCCGACCAGCTTCTTGTACTTGACCAGCGCGATGTCCGGCTCCACGCCGGTGGTGTCGCAGTCCATCATGAAGGCGATGGTGCCGGTGGGCGCGAGCACCGTCACCTGGGCGTTCTTGTAGCCGTGGGCGCGGCCGCGCTCGAGCGCCTCGGCCCACACCGCCCGCTGGCTGCGGTAGAGATCTTCCGCCACGCCTTGCGGTTCCACGGCGCAGGCCGCTTCGTAGTGCATGCCGATCACTTCCAGGAAGGGCGCCCGGTTCTCTTCGTAGTGCGGGAAGGGCGCCAGCGCCTCGGCCGCCAGCGCGCTGACGCGGTAGGCCTCGCCGCACATCAGCGAGGTCAGCGCAGCAGCCAGGTTGCGCCCTTCGTCGCTGTCGTAGGGCAGCCCCTGGCTCATCAGCAGCGCGCCGAGGTTGGCGTAGCCGAGCCCGAGCGGCCGGTACAGGTGGCTGTTCTTGGCGATCGCCTCGGTCGGGTAGTCGGCGAAATCGACCAGTATCTCCTGCGCCAGAATGGTGATGGCCACGGCCCGGCGGAAATCCTCCACGCAAAAGTCGTCGTTCTCGTCGAGAAAGCGCGCCAGGTTGAGGCTCGCCAGGTTGCAGGCCGTGTCGTCGAGGAACATGTACTCGGAGCAGGGGTTGCTCGAGTTGATGCGCCCCGAATTCTTGACCGGGTTCCAGCGGTTGATGGTGGTGTCGTACTGCATGCCCGGGTCGCCGCAGACGTGGGCGGCCTCGGCGATTTCGCCGAGCAGCTCCTTTGCCGGGAAGGTGTCCACCACGGCGCCGCCTTGCACCTCGCGGGTGGAGAAGTTCTCGCCGCTTTGTGCAGCTTCCATGAATTCGTCGGTGACGCGCACGGAGTGGTTGGCGTTCTGGAAAAACACCGAATCGTAAGCGCCGCCCGGCACGTTGAAGCCGCCGTCGTAGCCCGAATCGATCAGCGACCAGGCCTTCTTTTCCTCGCCCGCCTTGCACTCGATGAACTCGCGAATGTCCGGGTGGTCGATGTTCAGGATGACCATCTTGGCCGCGCGCCTCGTTTTGCCGCCGCTCTTGACCACGCCGGCGAAGGCGTCAAAGCCCTTCATGAAAGACACCGGCCCCGAGGCCGTCCCGCCGCCCGCCAGCTTTTCCCGGGAAGAGCGCAGCCGGGAGAGGTTGGAGCCCGTCCCCGAGCCGCCCTTGAACAGCATGGCCTCCACCTTCGCCAGGTCCATGATCGACTCCATGGTGTCTTCCACGGAGTTGATGAAGCAGGCGCTCGCCTGCTGGGGGGTGTCCTGCACCCCGAGGTTGAACCAGACCGGGCTGTTGAAGGCCATCTTCTGGTGGAGCAAAAGGTGCGTGAGCTCCGCCTGGAAGCGCTCGCCGTCCTGCGGCGTTTCGAAAAAGCCGCCGCGCCGGCCCCACTCGTGAACGCGGCTCGCCACCCGGCCGATCAACTGGCGCACGCTGGTCTCGCGCTCGGGCGTGCCCAGGTGACCGCGGAAGTACTTGGAGACCACCACGTTGGTGGCGAGCTGCGACCAGCGCTCCGGAAACTCGCAAGCGCGCTGCTCGAAAATCACCTCGCCGCGCTCGTTTTCTATCACGGCGTCGCGCAGCTCCCAGCTCACCTCGTCGAAGGGGTCCACGCCCTCCCGCGTGAACCAGCGCGGAATCGAAAGCCCGGCGCCGGATGCGCGGATGCCGGGCGCCTCCGCCCTTTCGGCGCGCGCGGCAGCGGCGTGCGCGGCGCCCAAAGCCTGCGCCCCGCTCGCCGCGCGGCCCGCGGCTTCGCCCGAAGCCCTGGTGGACTGCATCCTGGTCGCCTGCCTCGCCTCGCGCTTTTCCGCATTCTGGTCCACGATCCCCCCCGTTGCCATGTTCTCTGAAAGCTTCTCTGAAAGCCGTGCGTTCCGAAAGTCCCGTCTCCCGGCGCACACCACGCCGGCGCACGGCCTGGAAAAACGGGAGAGCGAGAGAGGCCCCGAGCACGCTCGAGGCCTCCCGAGTCACAGCAGGTCCTCCTTCCCGCCGACGACCCATCTTCCCGGCAGCCAACATTTGACCGGAACCGCAGCCCCCCCGGGCGCGCCGGGGAAGCCCGCGAACGGGCCGCCTGACCGGCGCACAGCAAGCGAGGCTCCAGCCCCGGGCAACCCCCCAGGCCACCGGAGAAAAATTCGCCTCCGTGAAAGACCTGTATATCACGCTGCACGCCTCGATGCAAGAAAAAATCCACCATATCTGGTGGATTGTCACCCCTGCATCCACAAGGGATGGCCCTGGCCGCTTTCAGGGGCTTTGCGGGGTTTTACGGCCCCTGGGCGGCTTTTCGGGCCCCCGGCGCGCCCGGCATCCCGGCCAGAAACGGCCCCCGGGCGGGGCCGGGCCGGGGGCCCTGCCGGAAAAAATCGACCGACCCGGACCGGGCGGAAGCCGGACGGGCGGCCCAATTTGACCGGACCTGACCGGACCCGACCGACCCACCCGGCCAGGCCCGCCCCGGACCGGCGCGCCCGGCCTGCCCCGGACCGACCCGGACCGGCGCGCGCCATTCCCCGCCGGCGCCGAATGCCCGGCCTGCGCAGGCCCCGGCTCAGGCATCCCGCGCGCCCAGCACCTGCAACTCTCCCGGCCCCATCCCTTCCCGGGGGATGCGCTTGAGCGCCAGCGCCACCCGGTACTCGGAATCGAGCGCTTCGAAGTAGCGGGCCGCCAGCTCTTCCGGGGGACCATCCAGCGGCAGCAGCAGCGGTTCGCCGCAAAAAGCAGGCAGCGGGTCGCCGTCCCCTTCGTAGGTGGTGAGCGCGAGGCCGAAGCCCGGCGGCGGCGGCGCGGGCTGGTAGTGAAAGCGGTCGCTCTGCGCGCTGTCGAAGGCGCCAGCCTTCAGAATGGACAGGGTGAGTTCGGGCAGGCCGCTGCGAAAGTCGAGCATGGCGCTGATGCGCGGCGTGTAGTTCGGCGCATCGGGCTCGCGTTCGCATTCGGAAAGGGCGCTGATGTACGCCCCGCCCGCGGCCAGCGCATCGGCGATGTGCCGGACCTGGGCGCCGTTGCCGACCAGGTACACCCCCGGCAATTCCAGCATGGCCTCGTACAGGGTCAGCGCCGCATCGCCCACCTGGGCCTGCGGGTCCCTGGGCGCCGTGCGCAGCACCGCGCCCTCGCTTTCCAGGATGCGGTTGCGGCTGCCCGCACTGCGTCCCATCAGCCAGTACAGTTGCAGCCAGTCGCCCGATGCATCGCGCCCCACCAAAAGGCCGCGGCCCGGGTAGCGGTTCCGTTCCAGGTGATGCTCAAAATTGAGAAAGGCGCGCTCGGGTGAAATGCTCACGGCGTTTCATCGGGAAGTCCGGTAATGCGGAATCCCGTCCCCTCGGGAACCTTGTAGCGGATGTTGAGGCCGATCAGCAGGGCGGTCCACTGCTCGACGATGCGCGCCGTGAACAGCGGGCCGCCGTCGATGGCGCGCAGGCCCGGCACCAGGGCGCACAGCGCCGCCACGCGCCGCCGGGCAGGCGAAGGGCCGGACACGATCACGTCGCACTCGACGGGATGCTCGATGTCCTGCAGGCGGTGTGCGGGCACGTTCTGAAAGGCCGACGCCACCTGGACGCCTTCCGGAACCAGGCTCGCCGCCAGCTCGGCGCAGGAGCCCTGGTACACGCCGACGGTGCGCAGCGGGCCGTCTCCGATGGCGGTGGCCAGGGGCACGCCCATGGAGACCACGATGCGCCCGGGAGTCAGCACCTGCGAAAGGCCCTTCAGGGTGCTCGCGGTGTGTTCGAAGGGCACCGAGAGGATCACGAGCGGCGCGGCCTTTGCCGCCTCGGCGTTGCCCGCGCCGGAGACCTGCGCCCCCGGCACGCGCGCCAGCACCTCGGCGGCCGCCTGCTCGGCGCGCTCGCTGCGGCGCGAGCCGATCACCACGGGCAGGCCGGCGACGGCAAAGCGCAGCGCGAGACCCAGCCCCTGGTCCCCTGTGCCGCCGAGAATGGCGACGGCCTCAAAGTCGTGCGCGTCCTGTGTTGCCATGCGCCTTTGAGCCTAGCATGATTGGGGCGTGTCCGACGCCGCCGCCACGCCCGCCATGACTCCGCTGCGCTTTGAACAGCAGGGGCCGCGCACGCTCGGCGTGCACTGGGCCGACGGCGCCCGGAGCCGCATCGACGTGCGCACCCTGCGCCTCGCCTGCCGCTGCGCCCTGTGCGTGGACGAGCGCAGCGGCGAGGCGCTGCTGCAAAGCGACAGCGTGCCGCAGGATGTCCAGCCGCTTCGCATCGAAGGCGTCGGCCGCTACGGGCTGCGCATCCAGTGGAGCGACGGACACGACACGGGCATCACCACCTTTCGCCTGCTGCGCGAACTCGGCGATGCGAACCAGGTGGAGCGGGCGGACGAACGCTGAGTCCGTAGCGTCCTGAATTGTGGCTGACCGCTGCCTCCCGCGGGCGGCCGCAGCCTGGGGCGGACGACCGCAGCCTCCCGCGGGCGGACGTATCTGCCACGCAATCACCGGGAAGTTCCGCACGGTCGCCACGGTCCGATCGCAAGGCTGAAGTTCGCAAGTCCGTAGCGTCCTGAATTGGGGCTGACCGCTGCTTCCCGCGGACGACCGCAGCCTAGGGCGGGCGACCGTATCCGGACCGTCGCATCAAAAAAGGCGCGTGCGCAAGCGACTCCAGGCAGCGAGCAAGGCGCTGAGCAAACGCGAGCGGGGATACCGCCACACTGCGACCCAGTCCAGATCCCGGTACACGTCGTTCACATCCATGCCGTAGCCGACCAGCCAGTTTTCCGAAGACGCGCGGAAGCCCACGTAGTCGAGCGTGAGCGGGAAAGGCCGCGGCTGCGACTTGTCAAAGAGCACGCAGACACGCAGGCTGCGGGCGCCGGCCGCGCGAATGCGCTCGCAGAGTTCCCACAGGGTCACGCCCTCGTCGGCCACATCATCGACCAGCAGCACATCGCGCCCTGCGAGCCTTCGAAAGTCGAAGTCCTCCACCCGCAGCGGGCCCAGGCGCGTGCCCTGGCTGCGCCGGACGCGCAGGTTGTCGCGCGTCAGCACCATGCCACGCGCGGCGAGCAGGCCTTCCAGATCGTCGGAAAAACGCCGCGCACCCTCCAGCACGCAAAAGATGTGCAGCGGGCGGCCCTCCGATTCCTGCGCGATGGCGCCTGCGATCTCTGCGATGCGCGCGCGCAGCTCGGAAGCGGGAACCAGCGGCCTGGTCAGGAGTTTCAGGAACATCGGCGACTCCTGATTTATCAAAAAAGGTGTGCGACCGCCGTCGCCTGGGCGACGACGGTTGAAGGTATCGGCTACGCAGCCGCCATGCATTTCCGCACAGCGCCACGGCACGGTCGCCGGACCGGTTCCGGCAAACCCGGCGTTCGTACAGATTTTGTACAGACGACGTCGGCTGACAACCGAACCGGGCGGGGCCGGCCCTGCCCGAAGCCCGCGGCGAGGCAAAGTGCGCGCGGCTGGGCCACACTGCCACGCAAGCCCCCGGCCTTCCGCACGAGGGCGCGCCCGCACAGGGCGTCCACGTCTTTTGACGAGTCATTCGCAGGAGAACACCCATGACCAAAACCGTGCCCATCGTGCCCGCCGCCACCATCCTGCTTTTGCGCGGCGGCGCCAAAGGCCTCGAAGTGTTCATGGTGGAACGCCACCACCGCATCGACTTCGCCACCGGGGCGCTGGTGTTCCCGGGCGGGAAAATCGAAGCGGCCGACGCCGATGCGGCGCTGGCCGAACGCCTCGACGGCGGCGAAGGCGAGGACGCTTCCGAGCGCGCCATGCGCATCGGCGCCATCCGCGAGACCTTCGAAGAATCGGGCGTGCTGCTGGCGCGCGAACGCGGCGCCCGGGAGACCATCGGCGCCGCGCGCCTTGCCAAAATCGAGAGCGCCTGGCGCGAGGCCCTTTGCAAGGACGAGCGCAGCATGGCCGAACTGGCGGCGCAAGAAGATCTGCGCCTGGCGGGCGACCTGCTGACCCCCTTCGCACGCTGGATCACGCCCGCCTTCATGCCAAAGCGCTTCGACACGATGTTCTTCCTGGCGGAAGCGCCGGCCGACCATCTGGCGCTGCACGACGGCGGCGAATCCGTCGATTCGCTCTGGACCACGCCGGCGGACGCCCTCTGCGCCGCCGAGCGGGGCGAGCGCACCATCATCTTTCCCACGCTGCTGAACATCAGAAAACTGGGCCGCGCGGGCAGCGTCCGGGAGGCGCTCGAAGCGGCGCGCGCAGAGCCCATCGTGACCGTCCTGCCGGAAATCACCATGAAGGACGGCAAGCAGTGGCTGACGATTCCAAAGGAGGCCGGTTACGAACCCTCCGAAGCGCCGATTGAAGCCTTGATGGGTGACTTACCAACGAACGGGGCCGGCCGCTGATTGAATTCGATGGTGAGCGACACACGAGACAGGCGGCCGGCCCTATCGGCCACGCGTCGCCAGGAAATTTCGCACGGCGGGAGCGCTGCGGTAGCCGAACCAAATTCCGAGAGCCCAGCGTTACGTACAGATCGCCCGGCGCCGCTTGGCGGCGGAGGCCGACCACTTCCCGCCAATAAGACACGCGCGCCTTTTATGGTTAGCCTGAGCGCATGGCCGGCATCGACCTCGAACAGGCGCTCAAAGCGGCGCAGGCCGCGGCGGACGCCGCCCGGCGCGAAATCCTGCCGCGCTTTCGGCGCACGACGGTAGAGACCA
>CAZJXU010000036.1:0-12918 GCA_964550095.1 uncultured Spirochaetales bacterium
GGTCAACGCGCAAGCCGTCCACCCGCTTGCGCAACCCGGGGGGCGCCTGCCTCGCATCGAGCAGCCGATAGCCCACCCTGGTGGCCGCTTCCGCAATTTCCTTCGTTCCAGGCAATCCCCGGCGCTCACGCCGGGCGGGCAGCGTCCGGCGTGGGCGAGTTCCAGGCGCCCGGGCAGGAAGTGCCAGTGGGCGGGCCGCACCCCGTGGTCGCGCAGAATCGAAATCACCAGGTAGAACTGCCCGATGTCATAGACATCCACGCGCAGGCGCTGCCTGGTGAGCGGCGCCATGGCTTCCAGCCAGTCGTCCATGGTGTTCGGGTCGCGCAGCAGCGCCGGCCGGGTCCATATGTAGCCGCTGTAGAACTCGCGCACGTAGTCGCTGTGCAGCTCCAGGATCGGCAGCAGCGTGGGGTCGAAGACCTGGTCGAGGGGCGAGTTTTCGTAATCGTGCAGTTGAGCAGGCAGGCTGGCCGCCAGCCGGTTCAGCACCAGCGAGGTGCTGAAGCGCCGGCTCATCACGGTAGAGACCTCTTCCACCTGTTCCACGTAGCGCTCTTCGCGCTCCACCCGGGCCGCGATGCTCAGCACGATCACGATGATCAGCATCGCCACGCCGTTGGCCAGGATGTCCACCAGCGCCACGCCCGCGAAATCCGGTATGCGGCGGCGGCTCACGGGCTGCTCTCCACGTATTCGCGGATGTAGTCTGGTATGTCGTTCAGGGTGACCGACTTCATCAGCTCGTTGTCGGCGATCACCCAGCCGACGGTGACGATGCGCCCCGGCCACATCGTGCGGATGCACTCGCGGGCCTCGGCCATCACCGGCACGCTGCCTTCGAGAATGAAGAACACGATCTGGTCGCGCTGGTTTTCGTACACGCGCCGCACGTAGTTGATGAAGCCGCCGCTCTCGCCCGAACATATAGAGCCCGGGGAAAAGCCCTCGCCGGTTTCCACGATGCGCAGCGAATCGGGAAAGGTGAGCACCACGAAGCCCGCGCCGCCGTCGGGGCGCTCGATGCGATACAGGCCGTCTTCCCCCGCCCGTTCCAGGCGCTCGCGCACTGCAGCCGCGGAAAACATGTTGACCAGCACCAGGAAGACCAGCAGCAGGCCGAACACGCCGCCGAAGATCGCCATCATCGGCGCGTTGCTCTCTTCCTCCAGGGTGCGCCTGGCGGCGCCGGGCCCCACCCCGGGTTCAGTCGCCACGGCCGCCGCCGTCCCGCAGGCGGCGCTCCAGCGCTGCCAGCGTGCCTTCTTCGCTGCGTTGCACGAGGGTCAGCGTGAGCATCAGAAAAACGCTCAGCGAAAGCGCGACCAGGGTGGTGTCGAATGCGATGCCGAGCGGCGCGATGGCGCCGCCGAGTTCGCCGGACAGGCCCGACATGCCGCTGTCGGAAGAAATGATGCGGCGGATGCCCTCTGCTGCCAGCGAAATGCCGAGCACCGTGCCGATGAAACCCAGCACCGGCACCGCCCACACGATGTAACGGGGCACCAGGTAGGACTCTTCGAGGCGCCGCCACATCAGCTTGATGGATTCTTCCAGGCTGCTGCCTTCGGTGTTCAGCCCGAGCAGCTCGATGAGCGTGATGCGGAACTGCGCTTCGCCGGCTGACGGCTGCTCGGCGGACGCCACCAGGCGGCGCAGCACCAGGGTGTTCGACGCCTTGCCCATCAGCAGCACCATGCCCCAGAAGAAGAGCAGCACGCTGGCGGGCGGGATGATGCCCCGCTCCAGGAAGCGGCGTGAAATTTCGCGCCGCGCGTCGTCGCCTGTCGCCCACCACTCCAGGCCGAGCAGGAAGCAGGCGCTCACCACCAGGGCCGTCATCAGGCTAACAGCCAGGCCGGGCCCCGAGAGCAGGCGTTGCAGCAGCGCGAAGGCTTCCTCCTTCTGTTCCATCATCGAAACGGTGCGTATCCAGACCACGAAGATGAACAGCGCCAGGGCCGCGGTGAAGAGCGGCGCCAGCGGGCCTGCGGAAAAGCCCTCGCCCATCTGGCCGCTCATCACCAGCCGCCAGGCGGGCACGGTGAGCGCCAGCGCCACGGCAAAGAGCAGCACCCCGGCGCCGACCCACAGGCAGTTCATGATTGCAGTGCGGCTGCCGGGTCGGCGCCCCAGCACGACGACGGGGAGCGCCATCAGCAGCAGGGGCGGCAAGGCGGCCCAGGCCGGCAGCCCCAGCAGGTAGGCCAGGTTCAGCAGGGTGATGAAGTAGAGTGCGAAGCAGAATGCAAGCGGCGCCCGCAGGCTGCCGCCCAGCCATTCGAGCAGGCGCTGCAGGCGGGCCCGGCCGGCTGCTGCTGCTGCGGTGGCGTGGCCGTGACCTGCGGCGTCGGGGACTGCTGTGTTGGCGGCGGCGTGGTGGTCTGCTGTATCGGCGGCGTGGTGGCCTGCCGCGCCCTGTGCGCCGGCCTCGCCGGGTGCGCTGGGCTCCATGTTTGCGTCGTTCATGAGTCTTCCCGTGGTGAGGTTGTTGGTGTGAGTGTTTTGCCGGGGGCCGGACCGGGGGCGGCCTGGGGGGCGGCCCGGTGGATGAACGGCCTGACGCCGAACCTTGAAAAAACCGGCTAACCCCCCGGTATCCTTGCGAAAACGCGGCAAGCGCGCGTACGCGCCTGCCCGGCGCCGGACGCACGGATGTGACGCCGCGCGGCGCCCTTCGGTTCAGTATGACACAGCATAACCGCACCCGGCGGCGCGGTCATCCGCGGCGGTGGCGCGATTTTCGGCGGCGACGGGTGCGGTCATCCACGGCGGTGGCGCGATTTTCCACGGCAGCGGGCGCAGTCAACACGGCGGCGACGGGTGCGCTGGAGTATCCTTCCGGGACGGTTCGGCTCGCTGCAGAACCTGCCGACCGCCGGGCGCCCTCGTGCGGCAAGTCCGCCGGGAGATACGGTTGGCCCGGCTTCGGTCGCTCGCGGCGGCGAGCCGGTCGAAACGCGAGCGGGCGAAAAACGCGGCCGGCCTGAACCCGGGCGAGCTTGCAAGAACACGGAGACACATGCCATGAAAACGCTGCGCACACCCGACGAACGCTTCGAGAATCTTTTCCGCAACAGCAGCTACGACCCGCACTACAGCGAGGTTCCGGACGGCGAAGGCGGCACGCTGCGCATCCATCATCTGGAAGTGGGATGGGAAGGCGGCGATACCATGCTGATGCTGCACGGCCAGCCGACCTGGTCCTACCTGTATCGCGATATGATGTGGGAACTCGATGGGAAGTTCCGCATGTTCGTCCCCGACCTGGTGGGCTTCGGCCGCTCCGACAAACCCACCGAGCGCAGCGACTACACCTACGCGCGCCACGTGCAGTGGATGAGCGACTGGCTGCTGGGCCTGGACCTGACCGGCATCAACCTGTTCTGCCAGGACTGGGGCGGCCTGATTGGGCTGCGCCTGGTGGCTGCATTCCCGGAGCGCTTTGCGCGCGTGGTCGTTTCCAACACGGGGCTGCCCGACGGAGGCGGACTGCCGCCCGAGGCCGCGGCGCCCATGCACAAACTCTACGAGAGCATCCCCGTGGTGAAGGCCTCGGAACTGGGCGAGCGTTTCCGCGCCACCGACGGCCCGCCCGGTTTCTTCTACTGGCGCAAGTACTGCGCGGAATCGCCGGAGTTCAGCGTCGGCGATGTCATGCAGTTCTCCATCCCCGACCTGAGACCGGAATATCGCGCCGGCTACGAGGCGCCCTTCCCCGACGAATCGTACATGGCCGGCGCGCGGCAGTTCCCGAGCCTGGTGCCCATCATGCCGGACGACCCCGAGATCCCTGCCAACAAGGAAGCCTGGAAGGTGCTGGAGAAATTCGACCGCCCCTTCCTGACCATGTTCAGCCACGACGACCCGGTGACCGCCGGCGGGGAAAAGGTTTTCCAGGAGCGCGTGGCGGGCGCACAGGGGCGAGACCACATAACGATCTACAACGGGGGACACTTCCTGCAGGAAGTCCGGGGCCAAGCCGTGGCGAAGGCGCTGGCGTACTTTATTCGCAACAATCCTGTGTGAGCCGCTTTCGAGTCAGCCGCGCTCGCGCAGCCCGGCGCCTTCCAGGCGCCACATCAGCACGTCCAGGCGGTCCTGGCCGAAAAAGGGCTCGCCCCGGAACACGCAGGTGGGCACGCCCCAGTGGCCAGCCGCCGCGTGCGCCTCGTGGTTGGCGTTGATGGCGGCCTCGATGCGCGGCGTTTCCGCTTCAATCGTCGCATCGAGTTCCGAAAGATCGAGGCCGGCGCGCGCAGCGCCCTCGGCCAGCGCGTCGCCCTCGTGCCAGTTCTCCGTGCCGCCCCAGATGATGCGCGAGAGTTCATCGGCAAACTCAATGCCCCTGCCGCGCTCGGCAGCCGCTACGCACAGGCGCGTCGTCCTGTATATGTAGGGCTGCTCGGGCGCCGTGGTCAGCCTGCCCTCCACCACGTTTTGCACCACCGGGTCGGGGCGCGGCGGCGCGATGGGCAAGCCCAGGAACTCCGCCACCCGCTGAACGTCCATCATGAAGTACGGAACCCAGAGCGGGTGCACCCGGTCGAAAAACTCCGGGGTGCGAATCGCCAGCGGATACACCGGGCGCAGGGTGACATCCAGCGCGTAGCGCTGCTGCCACTTAGCCAGGCGCGGCGTGGCGAGGTAGGACCAGGGGCTGCGGACGGACCAGAACACGTCGACTTGCAGGTTTTCGCTCATGACGCCGAGTGTGGCGCAGCAGGAGGGTGGATGCAAATTCTGCGATGCCGATTCCCGGTGCCCTCTGCCCCCCTTTCACCGGGGGCCCCGGGCCATGGGTATTGCGTCCGTGCCGCCGGCGCCGCCCCGGCTCCTCGCAGGGGGATCAGTCGTTCAAAGGTCGCACGCCTATTCGAAGCCATCGATTAACTCGTTGATCGTCACACGGGGCGTCGGAAGAAGTTTGACGAGTATCGATTCATGCTGTCGAATCTCCCCTCTTCTCCTTTTCGGTCGTGTTCCCTCCTTTGCAACGTGCGAGGAAGTTCGATCATAGATAAAAGCATACCTCACTCGGGGCTCACATGAACTTTTGAAATTGATACCGTAGGCCGAAAGAATGTAATCGAGCATCGGGCGAGATCGAAACAATTGCTCGCAAGCCTTCTCCGCGTTTCGATCATTGAATGTTTTCTTCAGCTCTACGAAGATCGCGTAAGGGGTGTTATCGATGTATGCAAATAGAATATAGTCACAGATTTGCCTGATACCCCCCTTGAACAATGTCGGTGAATTCACCGGACTGGGTGTTCCCATACGTATCGCAGCAATGGCGCCGTCAATCCCTTCGATGGTGACTCTCATGTCGACGTTGTTATCCTGCTCTTCCAGGTCAATTGAACCCATATCGAATTTCACGTGTCCTTCATCGATAACGGGCTCGGAGATCATTTCACGGAGAGAATCAAGGCTCATGTCACTTAGCCTTCTTCTCGTCGATTCTGGAGGTCAGTTCGTTCGACACCTTGTTGATATCGTCAATGGTATCATCGAAGTTGGGCATGTAAATTCCGAAATCATCCACCGTGCACTTGGAGAGACTGCCCTTTTCTGAGAGGTATGCCCTTATCGATGCGGGATCGATGGTTTCATCATGTTTGTAGCCGAGCCGTTTGGACACCTCCTTGTCCGTCAGGTTGTGGATCATGATGAGATTATTGATCTCCTTGATCAAGTAATCGCTGTGCGTCGTGACGAGCACCTTCATCCCGGCTTTCATGAAACGGGAGATCAGCCTTGCCATTTTGATCTGGTTGACCGTGTCCAGGTGACTCTCCGGCTCATCGATGACCAGGAGATCATTCCTCCTGGCCGTGTGGCGCAAGAAGAAGTAGAGATCCGACAATCCTCGGGCCGAGGATGACGCTATATGCAGCGGAATGTTGAAGCGGCGATCCTTGTCGCGCGTCCTGGAGATAAAGCGGATCTCATCACCGACTACCTTGTAATAACCGTCCATCATGTCCTTGATGTCGTCAAATAGCCTGCTGTCTGCAAGTTCACTCATCTCGCCTTTCAGGTCCAGAATGTCCCTGGTGTAGTCGATGTTGTGCTTGATCGGGAGGGCGTAACGGCTGGCCGTCCGATCGATGAAAAGAAAGGGCGAGAAGTGCTTCTGGTCTTTCCCGTTGCCCATTTCCTGAAGCACCTCGATCAGCCTGTTCTTGGTGAAGTCAAGCTCTCGATAAAACAATGAGATCGCCAAGCGCTCGGCCGAAAGAACGATGGGCTTGGGCAGCACATCGCCCAGCACAAAATCCACGTAGCAAGAGGCCAAGGCCGATACGGCGCCCGGGGCTTGACGCTGTGAGCCCGCTTTGACAAGCTCCATCCAAACCTTGCCGGCGTCGCTGTGAATCGAAAGTTTTCCCAGCCCGGGTACTTCATACACTTTCCGGGCGGGGATGACGCAATTGGAATCGCCTTCATCGTAAGCGATCTTGAGCGAGGCGTTCTGGAACTCTCCTTCTTGAGAGCTGAAAACCGCACCCGGCCCACTTTTTGAAAAGTCGCCAGCGATCTCCCGCAAAAGCCACTTTCGCTGATCGGCGAAAGTGGGTTTGACGCGAAAGCTCGCGCTTCCTTTGCTGAGAACATCGGGAATCTTTTTCAGAAAAGGCCAGTCCACCGGTGCCTTGGCCTTGCCGGCCAACAGCCTGTGAACCCTGGGCCAGGAAGACCATCCCCTCAGAAAGCCGTAGAGGGTGTAGGTGAGGTAGCTCTTGCCCGTGTTGTTCCGCCCCGCGATGATGGTGAGGTCGCCAAGCTCCATCTCGGCGCTCTTCACGGGGCCGATGTTCTTGAAGGCAAATTTCACCGAAGTTTGATTTGATGCTTGCTTTTTCCGCTTCATTTTCCTCTCCTGGAGCCCGATGCTGCGCTTTGCCAGCCCGCCCGTCGGCCCTGCACCCGTACTGGAGCCGAAGGTTATCAGCCTGCCCGCCCCTGCGCAACACCGGGTGCGCGGCGCTACCCTCCCTCCCATGGCCCGGCCCAGAGACCCCCTCGCCCGCCTGCGACGCCTGATCGAGGCGCTGCCGGAGACCAGCGAAAAGCTCTCGCATGGGGCGCCCACCTGGTGGGGCGGACGCAAAACCTTTGCGACCTTTCACGACAACCACCACGGCGACGGGCGCGTTGCGGTGTGGATCAAGTGCTCGCACGAAATCCGGGAAGCACTGATAGAGCAGGGCCCCGGGCGCTTTTTCGTACCGCCCTATGTCGGCCCGAGCGGCTGGATCGGCGTGCGGCTCGAGCGCGAGGTGGACTGGCGGGAAGTCGCAGGGCTGCTGGAGGCGGGCTACCGCATGGTGGCGCCGGCCCGCGCTCTGAAAAAACTCGACGCTTCCTGATCCGGCCTCATCATAAACCGGGACGTGCGCCTGACTTCTCAGCGGGCGGCGCCGTCCGCCGTGGATGGATTGCGTCCTTGACCCGGGATTGCCAACGGCGACCGGTCGCATCGGCGGCGACCGGCCGTATCGTCCACGGACCATTCATCCATTCTGCAATTCACCAATTCCCACGGAATTGCTACATTCCGTGCGCCCTGGAAAAAGGAACGCATGGACCCGCAAGCTCTCGACCTGGAACGCATCTTCAAACTCGAACCCCATGGCCCCGACACCTTCCTCGGGGAGAGTCCGCCCTACCCCTGGGGCCGCATCTACGGCGGCCTGGTGATCGCGCAGGCGCTGTGGGCCGCCACCCAGACCGTCAAGCCCGAGCACGCGGTGCATTCCCTGCATGCGTACTTCATCCTGGTCGGCGACCTGAAAGAACCCGTGCGTTACGAGGTCGATCGGGTGCGCAACGGCCGTTCCTTCACCACGCGCCGGGTGCTGGCCAGGCAAAGCGGCGGCGCCATTCTCACGCTCGCCTGCTCTTTCCAGCGGGCCGAGGGCGGCCCCGAAAGCCAGACTGCAGTGTTCCCGCCGGGGCTGCCGCAACCCGAAACGCTGCAGATGCGCTACGACGCGGGCGTGCATCGCTGCGACATCAAGCTGGAAGGCGAGCCCGCCGCGAGCCGCTCGCTGGTGTGGTCGCGCTATCCCCTGCCGCTCGACGACGACCCGCGTCTGCACGCCTGCGCGCTGGCCTACATGTCCGATGTCAACCCAATGGAGGCGATCGGCATTGCGCACCCCTACCAGCTCACCGATAAAGACTGGGAAGAACGGGTGATGGCCGCCAGCCTCGACCACACGCTCTGGTTTCATCGCCCGCTGCGGGCGGACGACTGGACCATGATGGACCTGACCGGACACGGCATGATCGGCAGCCGCGGGCTGGCGACAGGGCCGGTCTTTTCGGCCGACCGCACGCACGTGGCCACCATCGCCCAGGAAGCGCTGCTGCGGGTGCGCGAATCGTAACCGGACTTACCAACTGACGTGGCCGGCTGATTCCGCACATCGGCGGTGACGGCCCCATCGGCCCCTCAACCAGCAGGTAGTAACGCACGACTGCCCCGCCCCGGTGTCCAGGCCGAAGCCCGAAAGCCCAGCGTCACGTTCAGCCTGCAGGCGGGCGCGGTGGCCGCGGCCAAAACCCAACGGGCCTGCCCGGCCCGCGCATGACGTACTACGCTACGGGGCATGCGCAGCGCACACGGCGGCGCGCTGGAACTGTGCAGCGCCCCGGCCCGCGCCATGCACTACGCTCTGCATTGCGCACACGGCGCGTGCGCTGGAACTGCGTAGCGCACCGGGCGAACGCACCCGGGCCGCGCCGGACGCGAGGAGGCAAACATGAAACTCGAACTTCTGAAAGACGACCTGATATTCCCGGAAGGGCCGCGTTGGCGCGAGGGCCGGCTCTGGTTTTCGGACATGCACGACCAGCGGGTGTATGCGCTCTCGCTGGACGGCAAGCTGGAGGAAATCGTGCGCGTGCCGCAGTCTCCTTCCGGGCTGGGCTGGCTGCCCGACGGGCGCATGCTGGTGGTCTCCATGCTGGATCGCAAGCTGCTGTGCCTGGATGAAAACGGCCTCAGCGAACACGCCGACCTGTCGGCGCTGGCGCGCGAGCGGCCCAACGACATGGTGGTGGACCTCGAAGGGCGCGCCTACGTCGGCAACTTCGGCTTCGACCTGTTCGGCGGCGCCGACCCCTGCCCCACCGAGCTGATCCTGGTGCAGCCGGACGGCGCGGCCTCCATCGCGGCGCAGGACATGCACTTCCCGAACGGCAGCGTCATCACCCCGGACGGCAAAACGCTGATCGTCGGCGAAACCTTTGCATCCCGGCTCAGCGCCTTCGAGATCGGCGAGAACGGCGTGCTCGGCGAGCGCCGCGTGTTTGCGCAAGCGGAAGGCGTCACTCCGGACGGCATCTGCCTGGACGCCGAAGGCGCCGTGTGGGTCGCCTCGCCGATGAGCAAGCAGGTGGTGCGCATCCACGACGGCGGCGAGATCAGCGCGCGCATCGACACCGAGCAGATGGCGATCGCCTGCATGCTGGGCGGCCCGGACGGATGCACCCTCTTCGTGCTGACCTGCGCAGACGCACACCCCGACAAGGCGCCGGCGCTGCGTTCCGGCCGCATCGACACCGTGCAGGTGGATGTGCCGGGGGCTGGCCTGCCCTGAATGTGCGAGCTGTCAACCGGTGCGCTCGACCGGTGCGGCCAACCGATGCGGCCGGTCGAGACGGCCAACCGATGCGGTCGGTCGATGCGGCCGGCCGATGCGGCCTGTCATAACGACGAGCGGGCCGGCGGCAAAGCCCAAACGATGGCGGCATGCGCCGCGTCCCAAACGATGGCGGCATGCGCCGCGTCCCAAATGCAACGGAACGCGCCGCGTCCCTGACAAAACCAAAGGAGCAGCCTCATGAAAATCGACGCCGGCCTGGCATTCGACAAACTCGGCGGCATCGCAAAGCAGGTGCAGCAATACGAAGCGGCGGGCTACGACGGCTGCATCAGCGCCGAAACCGCGCACGACCCCATGCTGCCCCTGGTGCTAGCGGCAGAGCACAGCCGGCGCATCGAGTTGCTCACCACCATCGTGGTGGCCTTCGCGCGTTCGCCGATGACCCTCGCCCACACGGCGCACGACATCAACCACTATTCCGGCGGGCGATTGATCCTCGGCCTGGGCTCGCAGATCCGCCCGCACATCACCAAGCGCTTCAACATGCCCTGGTCGCATCCCGCAGCGCGCATGCGCGAGTTCATTCAGGCGCTGCGCGCAATCTGGGCCTGCTGGTACCAGGGCGAAGCGCTGCGCTTCAAGGGCGAGTTCTACAGCCACACCCTGATGACGCCCATGTTCACGCCCCTCAACACCGAACACGGCGCGCCGCGCGTGATGCTGGCCGCGGTGGGGCCGAAGATGACGGAGGTGGTCGGCGAGGTGACGGACGGCATGATTTTGCACGCCTTCACCACCCGGCGCTACGTGGACGAGGTGACGCTGCCGGCCATAACGCGCGGCCTGGAACGCGCCGGGCGAAAGCGTGCGGACCTGGAACTTGGTTGCCCCCTGTTCGTGGTGACGGGGCGCGACGCCCGCGAATGGGAGGCATCGCGGCGCGCCACTTGCAAACAGATTGCGTTCTACGCATCCACGCCCGCTTACCGGGGCGTTCTGGAAATGCACGGCTGGGGCGGCTTGCAGAGCGAACTCAACGCGATGTCGAAGCGCGGCGAGTGGGATGAGATGGGCGAGCGCATCGACGACGCCATGCTGGAAGAGTTCGCGATAGTGGGCGAGCCGGACGAACTCGCGGGCTTGTTGAAAGCGCGCTGGGGCGACGTGCTGGATCGCATCTCCCCCGGCCTGCCGGGCGCGCTCTCCCTGTCGCTGGTGCAGGCGCTGCGCAAAAACTGAAACGTTCAGAGGCGGAGAAACGCGCATACCCGGCTGCGACGCCCGCCTTTCACCCTCGCCCTGCTCAGTGCGCAGCCTCTGCGGCGCGTCGCTCGACTTATCAACGGACGTGGCCGACCGCTGCCCGATTTGCATGTTCGCCTGTTCGGACACCGTCCATGGGCAGCGGCCTGCAGTATCGGCGGTCACACCGACGACAGCATGCCTTGGCGCCCTGCTCAGTGCGCAGCCTCTGCGGCGCGGTGCTTTCGCCGCCTGTGCAGCAGCACGCCGCCCCGGAACAGGAACAGCACCGCCAGGTTGACGGCCAGGCCGATCACGCCGACGTGGACGCCGTAGTAACGCGCTTCCCCGCTGAAGGCCGCGACCAGCGCCACACCCGTGCCGGCCAGCAGACCCGCCAGTGTGGAGCGGGCGTCCAGGCCGCGCCAGTGCATGGCGAGCAGGAAAGCGGGCGCGCACTGGATCAGCAGTTCGAGTTTCAGTTCGATCAACCGCCACAGGTCGAACTGCGGGCGTATCGCCAGGGCCACGGCGAGAACCGTCACCGCAAAGGCGATGCGCTTGCCGAAGCGCGTGGTGGATGGGTCGGAGTGCGAGCGACCGAACAGATCCACCGCGACCACCGAGCCCAGCGAGAGCAACACGGAGTCGGCCGTGGACATGATGGCCGCCAGCGCGCCGATAAAGACCGCCACCGCCAGCGCGCTTTGCAGCGGGCCCGCCTCGGCCCAGCGCCCCAGCAGCAGCGGCATCACGCCGTCCTTTTCCAGAACGCCCAGATCTTTGAAGTGGGGGATGGCGGCCAGGCCGATCAGCATCACCACGAAGGTCGTCAGCAGCGGCATCATCGACATCAGCGCGAAGGAGCGCGCCAGCGCGCGGTCGCTGCGCGCGGCGAAGATGCGCTGGATGGCTTGCGGGTAGATCACGCTGGCGATGCCGAGCAGCATGGTGGTGCTGACCCAGCGTGCCAGGCTTTCGGAATCGGGAACCACCACGGCGCGCGGGCGCACCAGCGCGATGTCCCGTGTCAGTGCGCCGAGGCCGCCCGCTTCGCCGAGCAGCCAGATCAGCAGCATGCCGAGGCCGACAAACATCAGGATGCCCTGGGCCGCGTCGGTCCAGGCCACGGCGCGCATGCCGCCCAGGGTTTCGTACACCAGGATCATGGCGGCCAGCACTGCCACGCCCACCGCGTGTGGTATCACGCCCTCGGTGATGGTTTCCGTCAGCTCGCCCATCGCCTGGAACTGCGCGAACAGGTAGTTCGCCAGCGCCCAGGTCATCAACAGCGCCACCGCCACGCGAAGCCAGCGGCCCGCGCGCCCGGCCCCGCCGAAGCGGTGCACCACCCAGTCCCCCGGCGTGATGAAGTTGTTCTTCGTGGACGCGCGGCGCAGTCGGGGCGCCAGCAGGTGGAACATCACGATGATGGAAATCATGAAGCCCGTGGATTGAATCCAGACGAAGCCGTGCTCGTAGGCCTCGCCCGGAAAGCCGAGCAGCGAATTGCCGCTGTAGGTCGTGGCGTAGATGGTCAGGAACAGCACCAGCAGGCCGAGGTTGCGGCCCGCCAGGAAGTGGTCCGCGGGCGTGCGCCCCTTGCGGGCGCGCCGTGCCACCTCCGCCACCAGCAGCAGGATGACCAGGTAGCCACCGAGGGCGTACAGGGAGAGATCGGCCAGTGTCATGACTCGCCCCCGCCCTTGTGCGCGGTGAAGCGCCCCCGCTGCTTGCGCTCGCGCCGGCTTCGTTTGCCGGTGCGACCACGCTGCTGTGCGTCCTGCTGCGCGCCCTGCCCACCGTTCCGCTGCGTCCCGGCGGCGGAGGAAGCGGCGGCGGCGGAGTCAGATGTCGCGGGGCCGGCGGCGGTCGAGTTGGCGGCTGCCGGGTCAGCGGCGGCGGGGCCGGCGGTGGCTGAATCAGTGCTTGCGGGGTCCGCGCCTGCGGGGTCTGTAGCGGCGGCGCCTTCTGCAGCCGAGGCGCCTGCGCTGCCGCCGACCGAGTGTTCCGCACCGGTCGTGTTTCCCGCGCCGCCCGTCGCCGTGTTTCCCGC
>CAZJXU010000037.1:0-2077 GCA_964550095.1 uncultured Spirochaetales bacterium
CTTCTGGTCCGGACGTGTGCGCGCCGCGCGCAAAGACCGCCAGCGCCGCACACCCCGGAGTGTGCCGCAGCAGCGCAAGGCGGCGCAACCACACCCCGGAAAAAATCGGCCTGCGCCGCCCGGGACGGGCGGTGGCAGACCGGTCAGCCGGCGCGAGCATACCCCGGATGGCGCCGCAGCAGCGCCGGGCGGCGCAACACCCCGGGGAAGTATTCTGAGGCTGACTTACCAACGGACGGGGCGGCCCGCTGCGGCCTACCGTGCCGCCTGACCGGCCCGCCGAGCGCCCGCAGCGGCGCACAGGCCCTGTCACCGACACCCCCTCAAAGTCCCGAAAACAGGCGATACAGCACAGGAGGCGGCCATGAGCACGCAGGAGCCCGGCCCCGGCCCGCGCAGGCCGGGGGGCCCGGACTTCCCGCCCGTGGAGCGGGCCGCTCCCTCGGGCCTGCTGGCCGTCGGCGGCGACCTGGCCACGGACCGGCTGCTGGCCGCCTACCGGCGGGGAGTCTTCCCCTGGTACGAGCAGCGCCCCGTGCGCTGGTACGCCCCGGACCCCCGCATGGTGCTGCCGGCGGGCGCGCTGCACGTCCCGCGCCGGCTGAAGCGCACGCTGCGCCAGGGGCGTTTTCAATTTCGCCTGGACACCGCATTCACCCGGGTGATGCAGCTCTGCCGCACGGCCCACGGGCGCGCGCGCAGCGGCAGCTGGATCAACGAGGACATGCTCGCCGCCTACACCGCCCTGCACGAACTCGGCTTTGCGCATTCCTGCGAAGCGTGGCGCGAAGACGCCCTGGTGGGCGGCGTGTACGGGGTGGCGCTGGGGCGCGTGTTATTTGCCGAGTCCATGTTCTACCTGGAGCGGGACGCCGGGAAGGCGGCGCTGACCGCGCTGGTGCGGCAACTGGAGCGCTGGGACTTCCTGCTTACGGACTGCCAGTTCTACACCGCGCACTTGGCCGCCCTGGGCGCCCGGGAAATTCCGCGCAGCGCGTTCATGCAGGCGCTGGCGCGCGGCGTTTCCGGGCCGCAGCGGAGCGGGCCCTGGCGCTTTGACGAAGGCTTCTTCGATGCAGCGTTTTTCGAGTGAGCAAAGACGTGCGCTCTTGCAGCGCGCCCGGCCTGCCCCGTCCCCTTTTCGGTTCGCGCAGCCCTTTGCGGCGCCGGGCTGCGCTACGCTGGCGCACATGACACATCCCTCCGCCGCCGCCGCACCGAAAAACCGCATCACGCAGATGCTGGGCATCGAGCTGCCCGTGCTGCAGGCGCCGATGGGCTGGATCGCCCGCGCGCAACTGGCCTCCGCCGTTTCGGAAGCGGGCGGCCTCGGCATCATCGAGACCTCTTCCGGCGAACTGGACGCGGTCCGGGAAGAAATCCGCAAGATGCGCACGCTTACCGACAAGCCCTTCGGCGTGAACATCGCCCAGGCCTTCGTGAAGGACCCGGACATCGTGCAGTTCGTGGTGGACCAGGGGGTGAAGTTTGTCACGACCTCGGCGGGCAGCCCCACCCGCTACACGGAGCCAATCAAGAAGGCCGGGCTCACGGTATTCCACGTGGTTCCGACGCTGGCCGGGGCGCGCAAGGCGGTGGAGGCGGGAGTCGATGGGCTGATCGTCGAAGGCGGCGAAGGGGGCGGCTTCAAAAACCCGCGCGACGTGGCCTCCATGGTGCTGCTGCCGCTGGTGGCTTCGCACTTCGACGTGCCGATCATCGCAGCGGGCGGCATGCTGTGCGGGCGCACCATGGCCGCAGCCTTCATGCTCGGCGCCGAGGGCGTGCAGCTCGGCACGCGCATGGTCTCGGCGCAGGAATCCCCGGTGCACGAAAACTGGAAGCGGGCGATCGTCGAAGCCCGGGAAACCGACACGATCTTCCTGAACCGCCGCTTCGGCCCGGGCCTGCGCGCCCTGCGCACCGAACGCTCGGAAGGGCTGGAGCACGCCGACCACAACGTGATGGGCGAGTTCGGCAACGCCAAGGCGCTCTACTTCGGGGGCGACATGAACGCGAGCATCGCGCTCAGCGGCCAGGTGGCGGGGCGCATCGACGCGGTGCGACCGGTGCGCGA
>CAZJXU010000038.1:0-3946 GCA_964550095.1 uncultured Spirochaetales bacterium
CGTGGTGGAAGAGGCCGCGCCGCCGCCCGGGCCGGTGACCGCGTGCAGGTCGATGTTGTGCGAGAACTTGTTGTCCGGGTGGTTGTGCAGGTGGAACTCCACCAGGTCGCCTTCGCGCACGCGGATGAACTTGCCGGGAACCGAGCCGCCGAAAGTCCAGAAGGTGTACTCGACGCCGTCCGACAGGCGCCCCTGCACTTCGCGCGCTTCGAGATGCACGCGCACCTTGGATGCATGGCTGCGGGTGATGGGGGGCGGGACGTTCGGCGCATCGGTGAGCACGGCCGTCTCTTCGCCCTGGATCGGCATGTCCGCCCTGGTGTTCTCGTTCTCCGAGTCCGACCAGAAGCATGCAGTCAGCAGCAGTGCCGCGCCGAATGCCGCCGCGAGCATGAGCAGGGTGTGTTGCAGGGAGTTGTTGCTTCGCATGGGGTTTCCTTTTTTGCGTTGGGGCTTTGCTTTGCCTCGCATCGGTGGTTTCCCGTGTCGGTGTTTCCGGGGCTGGGCCCGGCCTCAATTCTACGCCGGGATTTGCATCGGGGTCAAGGGCCGCGTATAGGTAGGGGGTGGCTTGCAAACGGGAGGGGGGCGACTGCGCCCCCGGCCCGCCTGCCCGCCCCCAGAATGGCCCCGGAAGCGCCCTGGTTCCGGTCTTGCCGGTCGGAGGACCGCCGAGGGCCCCGGGGCTTTAGGTCGTTTTTAGACGATTTAAGAAGATTTTTTGATTATTTGAAGCGTTCTAGAATGATTTTAGGGTTTTATCTTCCATTATCGCTGATTATCGGATGTTATCGGCAATTATCTTCGTTTTTCATGCGCCGGGTGAACCGGCCTCCGGCGCCGGCGCGCGCCGGCCCGGGGCGGGGCCCGGCCCGCGTCTGTTTGCAAGCGGCCCGCGGCGCTACCTGGCCGCGGGATCGTCAAACAGCCACATCATGTTGTTCTCGTGGTGCTTCGTATCCTCGCCGATCAGCACGCGGCCGTCGGCCAGCACCACCAGGTTGTCCGGCCCCGCCAGGTTGCCCGCATCGCAGGTGTTCCTGCGCAGGCCGCCGTGGTAGGGGCCGCCGACCAGCGCGGGCGTCATGCGCGTTATATCCACCAGGCCCGCCGCGTTCTTCACGAGCGCCATGCGATACACCAGGCCGCAGGGCGCGTCCGCATCATCCAGTTGAATATCGCCCCGGCCGTCCGACATGCCCTTGCCGAAGTTGGCGATCGCCATGTACAGGTACGGGGGCGCGTCGTTTCGGGCGGGCGCGCCGTCGTTCCACCAGCGCTTCACCGTCTCGTAGTGCGCGTGCACGCCTTCCATCTTGTTGAACTCGTCCGTCGCGCCCATCGCGCTCGCCACCTTGCGGCTCTCCAGGAAGCCCACGCGCTCGTCCGGGTAGGGGTTGGCCTGAACCGCGCCGTCCCCGTCGAGGTCCGCGCCTGCTTTATACTCCGCGTAAGCCTGCACCTGCGCATCGCTGATATACTTCTTCTCTGCGAAGCTCCCGTCAAAATCGGCAATCGCGCGTTCTATTTCCGTCTCGTCGTCGGACGCCGCAATCTCTATCCACTCCACGTCAAAACCCGCAGCCTTTGGATCGTGCACATCCGCATCCTGCGTCAGCCTCGCCGCATACAGCCTGCCCGCGCTCAGCCGCCTGCCTTGCGCATCGGGCGTGTCCGTAGCGGCCACGAACTTGAACAGCACCACGTCGAACTCGTCATCGCTCAAAAAGACCGTGCGCAAATCCGGCATCACGATGGAGTTCTCGTGCGAAAAGCGCCCCAGCAGCTCCAGCTTGTTCACCTTCACATCCGCCGCGCGCGGCGCGCGCGTAGTGCCGCCCACCCCGACCTCGACGATGTAACCGTAATCGTAGGGGTTGCTCCAACCGCCGCTGCCGTCCCTGGGGAAGCCGCGGTACAGCGCCATGATCCAGGGCCGGGAAAAGCGGTAAGCAATGCTGAGCGGCTCGTACCAGTTCTTTGTTTCGGCGAAGTACAACTCTTCCGAAGTCAGCGGCGTGCCCCAGGGGCTAAGCGTGCCGAAGCAATTCACCCAGGTACCGTTCACCGACGCGAAGTCCAGCATGCCGCCCGCGAGGATGCGTTCGGCGCCTTGCGGTGGCGCCGGGCAACGCCGCCCCGCCGCTTTGCCCTGGGCCGCCCCGCCGCCGCCCGAAAAGCCCGAAAGTACCGGGCAAAAGTCTCCATCCAGTTGAATGCGGCTCATGCCGCCGGGGCTGTCTTCCCAGTTGCTGTAAAGGTAGAAGCCGCCCGCGCCGTCGGGCAGCGCCGCATTGAAATCGGGGTTCTCCGAGCTTTCCAGCAGCCGCGTTCCGTCCGCGCTGCGGATATCGCCCATGCGGCCTGTATGTTCGGGTGCGCACTTGGTGTTGGTGCGGCTGTTGGGGGCGTTGGCGGTGGCGGCGTTGTTGGTGTTGGGGGCGGCGTTAGCGTCGGCGGCGTTGTTTCCGTTGTCGTTGCCGTGGATGCTGTTGCTGTTGTTTCCGAGATCATCGGCGCCCTGATCGCACAGCGCATCTCCCTGTTGCGTCAGCACGCGGTAGGCGCCCACCGCGCTTCGCACCCGCTCCTTTTCTTCCCGCGTTTCCGGCAACGCCAGCGGCTCGAACGCATCCATCGCAGCCAACTCGTTGACATTGACATGCGCCAGCATGCCGACCGTGCCCTTGTTGAACACCCTGCCGTCCGGGTCCACCGCCGTGTTGGATTCGTCCGGGTGCTGCATATTGGCAAACAGCACACCGCTGCTTTCCTCCACAAACATCCCCGTAAACTCCGCGCCCAGCGGCGCCGTCATGAAGCGCCGCAGCGTGTGGGGGCCGGATGCAGCGGCGGTGTTGCTTGCGCCGCTCTCGGCGCCGCCTTGCCCGCCCGCGCCGTTTGCTTCGATGCACGCAGACGTCAGCGTCAGCGTCAGCAGCAGAGGGAGAAGGGAGAAGAGCAGGGCGCGCCACCCGCACGCGGTCAAAAATCCAGGCATTGCGATCTCCTGTTTTCGGGAGGGTCCGAGGGAATATGACAGAAATTCGAAAAAAGGGAAACGCCCGGGGCGGGGCTGGACCGGTGACTCCGTGCGATTATCCCCGGAGTCACCCGCGTCTAGGTCGAGCCGCTCCGGAGCCAGCGTCTCGCTTCAATGAGGCCGGAGCGCGCGCCCCGGAGTCACAGCGACGTCATCCTCGAGGTCGAAATCCCCTGCGGCCCGCTTCAATGAGGCCGGAGCGCGCGCTCCGGAGTCACGACGGACGACCGGCGCGAGATCGAGGCGGTGGGGCGCGGCTTCAATGAGGCCGGGGCGCGCGCTCCGGAGTCACCGCTAGGCATCATCTGTCTCCTTTGTGGTGGGCGGATGCTTCAATGAGGCCGGGGCGCGCGCCCCGGAGTCACATGGTCAACGCGGCCATGCAAATGGGCGTCCGCCAGCGCGCTTCAATGAGGCCGGGGCGCGCGCCCCGGAGTCACCAGTTCTGGAAGGGCGTGGACACTACGATGGAGAGGTACGCTTCAATGAGGCCGGGGCGCGCGCCCCGGAGTCACGTCGCATGGCGGCCCCATTATTGCCACGCTGTCCGGGCTTCAATGAGGCCGGGGCGCGCCCCGGAGTCACCTCCCCGTCCATGCCCCACGCGGCGAGAGACCGGGGGCTTCAATGAGGCCGGGGCGCGCGCCCCGGAGTCACGAGGATCGGAGCCAGACTGTTTTTCAATACCGAACTGGGCTTCAATGAGGCCGGGGCGCGCGCCCCGGAGTCACGGGCCACGCCCAGAAACCTGTCGCCGGGGTCGGTGGGCTTCAATGAGGCCGGGGCGCGCGCCCCGGAGTCACCACGAACGACTCGATCCCCAAAGGGCGGCGTCTGCCTGGCTTCAATGAGGCCGGGGCGCGCGCCCCGGCCTCATTGAAGCCAGGCAGACGCCGCCCTTTG
>CAZJXU010000039.1:0-7069 GCA_964550095.1 uncultured Spirochaetales bacterium
GCTCAAGAGTTACGTCGGCCACGTGCTGCCCGCGCTCGGCGTTAGCCGGGTGCGCGTTTGCACCTGGCGCGAGTGGGCCTCGCAGCAGCGCGTGCGACTTTTCCCCGATCTGCCGCGTGCGCAGCGCGAAAGCCCGCCCGCCCTGATGCAGCGGCTGAAGCTGCACCCGGTCATGCTCGAAGCGCTCGCCGCGCACATCGCGCAGACACCCGGCGCGGCGAATACGCTGCAGGTGATCGACGACTGGGTCAGCACACTGACCAACACCCGCTTGCTGCAGCGGCTCTTCGAGAAGCGGGCGCCGGGCGTCTTCAGTCATGCGCAACTGGCGGAAGTCGCCGTGCAGCAACGTCGTCAATACGAAGCGGTGCAGGCGCATATCGCAGGCGACAAGGACGCCCAGGCCGAGCTCGACCCGGAAGATGACGCCCTGCTTTTGCGCGCACGGCAACTGCGCATGGGGCCGCTGACCGGGCCGGAGGGCAAAGCGCTCGCCTACCTGCACGCCGCGATTGACGAGGTGCAGGACTTTTCGCCGCTGGAAGTGCGCGTGCTGATGGATTGCCTGGACGAGAAGCGCAGCCTTACCCTGGCCGGCGATGCGCAGCAGCACATCTCCGCCACCAGCGGCTTTGCTTCGTGGAACGAATTTTTCGAGTACCTGGGCTTTCCCGCAACGGATCTGGAAACCCTGCAGGTGAGCTACCGCTCGACCACCGAAATCGCGCGCTTTGCCGAAGCGCTGCTCGGCCCGCTGCGCGAGGGCGAAGAGCCGCCGCTGACCGTGCGCAGCGGTCCCCCGGTGGAAGTGTTTCAGTACAGCGACCACGGCGCGTGCACCGCCTTTTTGGCCGATGCGCTGGGCGCCCTGGCGCAGGAAGAGCCCGCCGCCTCGGTGGCGTTGCTCACACCGACGGCGGCGCTCTCCGCGCTGTACCACGAAGGGCTGGCGCGCTTTCAGGTACCGGGCCTGCACCGGGTTCGCGACCACGACTTCCGTTTCAAGCCGGGCGTGGAAGTCACCGAAATCGCCCAGGTCAAGGGCCTGGAGTTCGACTACGTGGTGCTGCTCGGCGTCGATGCCGCGCACTTCGATGCGTCTCCGCGCAGCCGGCGCCTGCTCCACGTCGGCGCCACCCGCGCCGTGCACCAGCTCTGGGTGAGCTGCGTCGGCGCGCCGAGCCCCCTGCTGGGTGAAGCGCTGCGGGGCCAAGGAAGTTGAAGGCGGCGCAGCGCGCTACACTGCGCAGCCGGAGCCGGATCATGAAAGAAGTGCGGGAAATCGTGGCGGGCTTTGAGCGCATGCTGGACGCAGGCGAAAGCGGCGTGCTGGCGAGCGTGGTGCGCGTCAGCGGCTCCACCTATCGCCGGGTGGGAGCGCGCCTGTTGATTCTGCCGGACGATTCCATGATCGGCCTGATCAGCGGCGGCTGCCTGGAAGGCGACCTGCTGGAACACGCGCGCGGCGTGCTGGGCGACGGTCGGGCAAAGCTGGTGCAGTACGATGCGGGCGACGAAGACGACCTGGTCTGGGGGCTCGGGCTGGGCTGCGCGGGCCGGGTGGAGGTGCTGCTGGAGCGGGTCGGCCCGGAAGCGCCGGGCCCGCTGCCGGAGCTGCGCCGCCGACTCGAAAGCCACACGCGAGGCGCTCTTGCCACCCGGCTTTCCGGGCCGCAGCCCGGCGTGCGCGCCGCGCTGGACGAAGCCGATGCCGAGCCCCGGGGCGCCGAGGCCGGTCCGCTGGTGGCGAGCGCGCTTCGCGACACCCTGCAGGACGGCCGCGTTCGCTACGTCCATGATGCAGGGGAAGCGTGGCTGGTGGAGCAAATCCCCGCGCCCCTGCACCTGATGTTATTCGGCGCGGGCGCAGACGCCGTGCCGCTGGCGCAGCTCGCCGATGCACTCGGCTGGCGCGTAGCCGTCCACGACGACCGCCCGGCCTTCGCCGACAAGCGCCGCTTCCCCCGCGCCGAAGTGCACTGCTGCCCTGCAGACGAAGCGGTGGCCAGGCTGCAGCCCGGCCCCGAAAGTCACTGCGTGCTGATGACGCACCGCTACCTGCAAGACCTGGCCCTGCTGCAGGGCCTGCTGAAAAGCCCGGCGCCCTACCTGGCGCTGCTCGGTCCGAAGCAGCGCAGCCGGATGCTGCTGGCGGAACTCGCGCGCCGGGGCGTCGCCACCGAAGACGACGCGGTGCGGGCGCGACTCTTTGCGCCGGCGGGTCTCGACATCGGCGCGGACGCTCCCGAACAAATCGCACTCGCCATTGCAGCGGAGATCCAGGCCTTCCACGCCGGGCGCAGCGGCGGGCGGCTGCGCGAACGCAAAGGGCCGATCCACGACCCGCCCGCGGTCTGAAGGAACGCGATGTCACGAGTCACAGCCCTGCTGCTCGCTGCGGGCGCGGCGCGGCGCATGGGCGCCGCCAAGTTGTCGCTCGATGTGGGTGGAAAGGCGCTGGCGCAATACGCCGCCGAGGCCGCGCTGGCGTCGCGCGCACAGGGGGTCATCCTGGTCACCGGCGCGCACCGAAACCGGGTGGAAGCGGCGCTGCGCGCATTGCCGCTGCACACGGTATGGAATGCACGGTGGCAGGCGGGGCTTTCCGCTTCGCTGCGCTGCGGGCTGGATGCAGCCTGCGCCGAAACGCCCGGGCCGGATGCAGTGCTGGTGCTGCTCGCGGACCAGCCGCTGGTGAATGCGGAGCTGTTGAATCGCCTGGTCGAACTGCACGAAGCGGGGCACACGCTGGCCGCCTGCGACACCGGCGAAGCGCTCGGCCCGCCTGCGCTCTTTGACCGCGTGCACTTCGACGCACTGCGCGCGCTAAGCGGCGACCGGGGCGCACGCGATTTACTGGAAAGCGTCGCGCCGGATGCGCGCGTCCACTTTGCAGGGGGCGACGTCGACACGCCCGAAGACCTGGCCCGTTTGCGCGCGCGCTATGCGAAAGCCGGCGCGGACGCGGGCGAGGCGGCGTACCCGTCGGACGAAGCACGTCGGCGCCGCTGATGACCGACCGGTGCATGCCGCAGTGCAGTGCGCGGCGGGCGCGCATGGATGCAGCCCGGTGGCGGCGGCGGATGCGGAGCACACGCCGGGTGCGCATGGATGCACATCGGCCCCGGCTGCAAACGCGCAGCGCCGGGCTACACTCGAAACATCCAGGGAGGGAGACCCCATGCCGCAGCTCGAGTTCTTTTACGATGTCGGAAGCCCGTGGACCTACCTGGCCTTTCACCGCATCCAGGAAACGGCGGAGCGCATGCAGGCGGATCTGTGCTGGAAGCCGGTGCTGGTGGGCGGCGTGTTCAACGAAGTGAACCAGAGCGTCTATGAACAGCGCGCCAACCCGGTTCCCGCCAAGGCCCGTTACCTCGCCAAGGACCTGCAGGACTGGGCGCGTTACTGCGGCCTCGAAATACGCTGGCCCAGCGTGTTCCCCGTCAATTCGGTGAAGGCCATGCGCGGCGCACTGGCTGCCCTGGAACAGGAGCGCTGCGTGCCCTGGTCGCGCGCCTGCTTCGAACTCTACTGGGGCGAAGACCGCGACCTTTCGCAGGACGAGGTGCTGAAGGAAGCCGCGGAGCGCGCAGGGCTCGAACCGGACGCCTTGCTCGCGCGCATCGCCGAAGACGACATCAAGAAGAAGTTGCGCGACAACACCAGCGATCTGATCGCGCGCGGCGGCTTCGGCTCGCCCACCATCTTCGTGGGCGACAGCATGTTTTTCGGCAACGACCGCCTGCCGCTGATCGAGGCGGCGCTGGGCCAGGCTGCGGGTTGACAACGGCGCCGGCGAAGCGGAATACTTGGACAGGGAGTGAGCGGATGCTGGAACTCGACCGGATCTACCATGCCGACACCTTCGAGCTGGTCGCCAAAATCGATGACGAGTCGGTGGACCTGGTGGTCTGCGACGGGCCTTACGGGGTGCCGGACAAGCCTGGGACAAGGTCGGCAGCGTGCAGACCTTCAACCTGGAATTGATCAGGCTCTTTTCCTCGAAATTAAAGGCAGGTGGAGCGCTTTACCTGTTCGGCAAACCCGACTGCATCGACTTCATCGACTATCGCCCCTTCCTCACGCTGCGCTCCAAAATTGCCTGGTACCAGCCGAGCCGTCTCTCGCAGGGACGGGTGAGCTACACGAACAACTACGACATCATCTGCTACTTCATCAAGGGCGCCAGGCCCCGGGTGTTCAACCTGGACGAAATTCGCGTCGCCCAGCTCGTGGAACTGGAGCACCGGCTGCGCTGCGAAAATGTTCCATCGGTCACAGGGGGGAAGTTTCCGAAAACAAAATTCAACGCCCTCGGCAAGAACCCCGGCGACGTGTGGGGCGACATCAAGCAGTTGACCTACAAGTCGAAAGAACTGATCTGCAGAGAAGCGCTGAACACCATACAAAAGCCCGAGAAGCTGGTGGAGCGCATCGTCAAGGCGAGCTCCGAAAGGGGCGACCTGGTGCTTGACCCCTTCGCCGGCGTGGGGACCTGCCCGGCGGCATGCAAAAGACTCGGGCGCCGTTTCATCGGCATCGAGCAAAACCGGAGCTTCGTCGCATTGGCGAGGGAGCGGCTGGCGGCGCCGGCACAAGAAGCGGGCGCCCGGCAAATAACCCAATACGCTTGAAAACCGAAGCTCGTGTTATTCGGCTTTTCCGCGGCATGGGCCGGCGAGAACGGGCGCGTGGTGTACGAAGACCGGGGATGACAAGTCCCGCTCAGGCCGGCGCCTCGCAGGCGGCGCGCAGGGCGGCGATGTCGAACTTGATCATGGTGTTCATGGCCGCCAGCACCCGGGCCGCGCGCGCCGGGTCGCTTGCGTCGATCATGGCGAAGAACTCGGCGGGCACGATCTGCCAGGCCAACCCGTAGCGATCCTTCAGCCAGCCGCAGGCCATTTCGCTGCCGCCGGCGCCCAGCCTCGACCAGTAGTGATCGATTTCCTCCTGGGTGTCGCACAACACCACCAGCGAGACGGCCTCGTTGAACTTGAAGTTCGGGCCGCCGTTCAGCGCGAGGTAGTCCATGCCCCGCAGCCGGAACGAGACGGTCAGCACCTCCCCGGCCCGCTCCCCGCCCTCGGGATAACGGGCTATCCGGGTGATCCCGGAATCCGGGAAGATCTCCAGGTAGAAACGGACCGCCTCCTCGGCGTTGCCGTCGAACCACAGGCAGGGCGTGATGGCGTCCACGGCGCCGGCCTCATTTCTGTGAGTGGAGCCCGAACATGTTGCCGTCGGGGTCCCGCGCCAGGAGGATGAAGCCGTTCTCGCCGATGGAGAACTTCTCCCGCAGGGTCGCGCCGCCGGCGCCGGCGACCCGACCGCCTTCCCGCGCGCAGTCTTCGCAGCGAAAGTAAACGAGGGTGCTGTTCCCGCCCGAGGGGACCTCCGGCATGTACACCAGCGCGCCGGCCGCGCCCGCGCCTTCGGGGTCGGCCGGGAAGGCCATCATGGTGAGTTCGCCATTCGGACCGCCCGGCAGCGGGGTCAGTTCGACGCCCAGCACGGTCTCGTAGAAGGCCTTCGCACGGTCCATGTCCTGCACGTAGATCTCGAACCAGTTGACGGGGTTTCGTGACATGCCGATCTCCTCTCTCGCCCGGAACGGGACGCCCATGCTACCCAAGCGCCGGCCCGCGCGCCCGCGGCCGGCCACGCTGTTCAATCTTCGCCTGGATGGCGTCCATGATGCGGGCCTGCGGGCCGCCCCGGGCGGCGCTTGACAGGGGCGCATCGAGGCGGGAATCTTGCACACCCGGGAGAGTGATGATGAAACAGGGCGCACAGAAAAAACAGGTCGCACAGAAAAGCGTGGCCGTGGTGGGCGCAACGGGCGCCGTCGGCGAGACGGTCCTCGAGCTGCTCGAAACGCGCGGCTTTCCGGTGGGCGAGCTGCGCCCGCTGGCCAGCGAGCGCTCGGCGGGCAGCACGGTGAACTTCGCGGGCGAGGCGCTGGAGGTCCGGGTGGCCCGGCCCGAGGCCTTCGATGGCGTGGACTTCGCCTTTTTCGCGGCCACCGGCTCGCTTTCCAAAAGCCTGGCGCCCGAGGTCGCAAAGCGCGGCGGCGTCGCCATCGACAAGTCCAGCACCTGGCGCCTCGACGACGACGTGCCGCTGGTGGCGCCGGAAATCAACGCCGATGCGCTGGACAAGCACCGCGGCATTGTATCCTGCCCGAACTGCACCACGATCGGTTTCGTGATGGCGCTGGAGCCGCTGCGCCGCGCGGCCGGCGTGAAGCGCGTGGTGGTGACGACGCTGCAGGCGGTTTCGGGAACGGGCAAGCCCGGCCTGGAAGAACTCGAACGGCAAAAGGCGCAATTGGCGCGCGGCGAAGCGCCGCAAACGGAGGTGTACCCGGCGCCCATCGCGGAAAACGTGCTGCCGCTCTGCGAAGGGTTTCGCGAAGCGGATGACGGCTACAGCACCGAAGAGATGAAACTGCTGAACGAAACGCGCAAGATCATGAACCTGCCCGACCTCAAGGTGAGCATGACCTGCGTGCGCGTTCCGGTGCCGGTGGGTCACTCCGCCGCCATGCTGGTGGAAACGGAAAGCCCGCTCTCGGTGGAACAGGCCCGCGTGGCGCTGGAAAAGTTCAGCGGCGTGGAAGTGATGGACAACCCCGAAAGCAACATCTTCCCCACGCCGCGCGACGTGCGCGGGCGCGACGAAGTGCTGGTGGGGCGCGTGCGCCGGGACCTGGCCGGGAACGGGCTGTGGCTCTGGCAGGTCAGCGACAACCTGCGCAAGGGCGCCGCCACCAACGCCATCCAGATTGCCGAAGAAATGATGCGCCGCGGCCTGAAGTAAGGGCGCCGTGCGCGAAAGGCCGACTGCGCGAACCGTGCTGCGTTACGCGGCGCTGCAACTGCCCGGCATTGTGCTGGCCGGCCTGGCCGCGCTGGCCGCGGTCACCTGGCTGGCGCTGCCGGCGAAGGTTGCAGCCTTGTGCGTTGCGCTCTGGATCGCCAAGGACATCGCGTTCTTTCCCTTCGTGTGGCGCGCCTACGCGGAACGCGACCGGCACCTGCACGATGTGCGCGGACGCGTTGGC
>CAZJXU010000040.1:0-4428 GCA_964550095.1 uncultured Spirochaetales bacterium
GTGGAAATGGGGGGATACGGGGCCGACCGCCACCGGGGCGGGCGGCGAAACGGGAGTCGAAACGCCCAGCCAGCCGAAACGGGGCCGATACGACCGGTCGCCCGGCCAAGCCGCGCCCCGCCTCTGCTGCGGCGATGGGGCCGCCTCCGCCAGCCCAACCCGACCCGCCGAAACCCGTCTGTCAGCCCATCCGCCAGCCCAACCCGGCCGATCAAAACCCGCCTGCCAGCCTCCGCATTCCGGCCCATCCGCCTGCGTCCGCCGCCGCCTTCACAGCCGCGGATCCACCAGTATCTTCACCTCCGAGGCGTTTTCGTGCAGCCGCTCGAAGGCCTGCGGCAGGTCGGCCAGGCTGCTGGTCGAGGTGTGCAGGGGCTCGGGCTTCAGCCGGCCGTCCTGCAGCAGGCTCATGGCCAGATCGAATTCCCAGTGCAGGTAGGCCAGCGAGGCCACCACCCGCACTTCCTTTATCAGCCAGTCCGCAGGGTCTATCTGCGCGGGCTGCGAGGCGAGGCCCACCAGCGAGAGGGTTCCGCCGCGCCGCAGCAGCCCTGCGGCCTGCCCGATTACCTCGGATACGCCCGAGCATTCGAAGGCGATGTCCGGCCCGCCGGCGCCGAACAGCGCGCGGCAGCGCTCCTCCAGGCTTTCGGCGCGCGGGTCGATCACGGCCCCCGCGCCCATCCGCGCCGCCTGCGCGCGGCGCGCTTCCGAGGGCTCCACCACCACCACCGTGCCCGCGCCGGCGGCCAGCGCGCACTGCATGGTGAGCAGGCCGATCGGCCCGGCGCCGAACAGAATGCAGGCGTCGCCCGCCTGCACGCCGGTGCGCCGCACCGCGTGCAGCGCCACGGTGATGGGCTCCAGCATGGCGGCCGCCACATCGCTGATGCCGTCCTTCACCGGGTACAGCCTGGCCGCGTCGATGGCGATGGCCGGGGCGAAGCCGCCGTGTGCTGCGGCCAGCGGGCCCAGGCCGATCACGCCGGCGAAGGCGGGCTCGCAGTAGTCGGCCTGCCCCTTGCGGCAGGGCTCGCAGGCGCCGCAGGCCGCGGAGATGCCGATGCCCACGCGCAGGCCTTCGGAGAGCGCACCGGGCTCCGGAGGCGCCTGCGTCACCACGCCCATCCACTCGTGGCCGCAGATGGCGGGGTTGTAGGGCTCGCCGCTCAGCCAGGCGTCGAGGTCCGTGCCGCAAACGCCGCAGTAGCCGATTTCGACCACCGCGCGTCCGGGCGAGGCTTCGGGCGTGGGCATGTCGCGCATTTCGATGCTGCGCTTTCCGGTGATCAGTGCGGCTTGCATGGCTTTGTTCCTTTTCGGGGAGCGGGGGTGTGGCCCGCGTGTGTGTGGATGTGTGCGTTGCTTTCGTGTGCGCGGCCTGCGTGCTTGACGTGTGCGCGGTGGATGTGTGCGGTTTGCGTGCGTGGTGGATGTGACCGGGGCCCTTCCTCTGCGTTTATGTTGTTGCCGACCGGCGCCGTGATGCGCCCGGATGCGCCGCCCGGCCCGCCGTTCGCTTTTTGTTCCGTGGCTGTATCATTATATGGTCGCTTCCGTCGGTGTATATATGGGTATGAAAACCCGGACTTTCTCCCTGTACCCGCGCTCGCGTTTTTCCGGGCCGGGATACGCCCGAAAACGGCCCGGCGCGGCTTGCATGGTGGTTCCTTTCCGGTGGTCCGGGTGTGTGGCCCGCGTGTGCGCGCCGGTCCGCCCGAACGTCCCGGCGCGCTCTGCCCGCCCCGCTCAGCGCCCCCGGAAAAGCGGCGCGCGTTTTTCGCGCAGCGCGCGCAGCCCCTCTGCGAGGTCCTCGCTCTCGTAGTTTTGCGCCTGCGCTTCCGCCTCCAGATCGAGCTGCTGCTCGATGTCGTTCTGCGCGCTCGCGGCCAGCGAGCGCCGCAGCGCGCGCACGGCCAGCGGCGCCGAAGATGCTACCTCGGCGGCCGTGGCCAGCGCGCCTTCCAGCACCTGCTCACGGGGCAGCGCGCGGTTCACCAGGCCGATGCGTTCGGCCTCTGCGCCATCCACCAGGCGCCCGGTGTACAGCAGGTCTGCCGCGGTCGCGGGGCCCACCAGGCGCGGCAGGGTCCAGGTGGCGGCCATGCCCGGGTGCAGGCCGAGCTTCACGAAGTTGAGGCCCAGCCTGGCCTCCCGGGCCGCGATGCGCATGTCGCAGGCGAGCGCGACGCAGAAGCCCGCGCCGATGGCGTGGCCGCTGATGGCGGCAATGACGGGCACGGGCAGCGCACGCAGCGCGAGAAACATGCGGTAGAAGCGCCCCATGGCGGCGCTGTTGGCCTGGCGCGCCGGGCCGCCGGGCTCTGCGCGGCCGTCCCGGCCCATGCGCTCCAGCATGTCGAGGTCGCCGCCCGCGGAAAAGGCGCGCCCGGCGCCGGTCAGCACCACGCAGCGCAGTTCCGCTTCCTGGGCGAGCGTTTCCAGCGCCCCCGAGAAGGCCGCGCCCATCGCCTCGCTCATCGCGTTCAGCCGCTGCGGGTCGTTGAAGCGAAGCAGCAGAGCGCCGTTTTCGCGCCGCTCCAGTTCCACCAGTTCCACCGGGGCGCCGTTGCCTTTCGTCGTCATGTCGGGGGGCAGTTTCACCCAGAACGCGGGCGGCGGCCATACAGCCACCCGGCAGCCGGCCCAGCCTGCGGCAGGCAGACCGCCTGTACGACCGCTGTGCTCACGGACTTTTGCCTGGCTACCGGGCCGCTTCAGCCGTGCGGTGTTGGCTGCTGGTCCAGTGGGCGATAGGGCCGGCGGGCGGAGTCGGGCGGCCTGTACGTGGATGAGGAGTCCGCTGGCCACTTTCGTTGGTAAGTCAGCCTCACTCCCGGCCCTGGTCCTGCTTTGGTGAGCGCTCCGTATCGCGCTTTCCGTATTCCCTTTGCAGCCATGCCTGGAAGGTGGGGATCGGGCACTCGTACCGGCCCTCATCCTCGACCCACCACAGCATTCCGCAGTGCTCCATGCGCTGCACAAAACCCGTGATTTCGATGCCGCCGTGCACGTCCTTTCGAGGGTCCGTGAGGTCCGGCAGGAGTTCGCCCGCCAGTTCGACGGGGTTCCTCCCCTGCTGCGTCGCCCCCATGACGATTTGTGCAGCGACTTCCTTTTCTTCGGGCCGAAAGTCCGCGGCCTGCTCCGCGTAGTAGAGATCCTTCCATTTTTCGATCTCCTGCCCGGCCTCGGCGATCATGCCCGAGTTCAATTCCCCGCTGTGCTGGATGGCCACTCTCGCCGTTGATGTGAGAACCGTGTTGAGGTGGTGAGGGAACAGATCGCTGTGCTCTACCGCAAGTTCCTTCCATTCCCGGCGCCCGTCTTTCGGCACGTCGATCTCGTACCTGTCCAGCATCGCTTCCATCGCTTCCTCGCAGTCCCCGTCGTTCAGCATCTTCAGCTTGACGTGGTGATTGATCGCGAGCCTCGATATCCCCGCGCTTCCAAGCGCGGGCCTCGAATCGGACAGGCCGCCGAACACGGGAACGATGGGAAGCTCGTGCAGGCCCAGGTGGAGCTTTCTGTATAGCTCCGCGTTGTCTTCGTTCGAGTCTTGCGCCTCGTCGATCATCAGCACCACGAGCGGCCGTTTCAGGACGTCTATCTGGTCGAACTCGTCAAGCACACTTTCCGGACCGGCTTTGGCGAGCCGGTCGATCAGAATGCGGGCGCCCAGCGCCAGGTACCTCCTGCCTGCGTTGTCCTTCAGCCGGCGCGCTTCTTTGGCGCAAAGCTTCAGGAGCGACGCCTCGGTCTTCAGTTGTCCGGGCTCGGTCCAGATGACCAGCGGCGTCCCGAATGACTTGATCTTGAGCCTTTCCCGGATCAGCTTCACGATCTTCGGCGGCTCCGATGTCTTCTCTCCCTGCCCGCCTCCAGCGACGCCCTGGGCGAGAACCTGCCCTTCCATCATCAGCGCGCTCTTGCCCATGCCGGGCGCGCCCGTAAAGAGGATCGCCCCGGGCTCTTTGCCCATCTCCCCGGGGTTGCGGCTAGCCTTCCGCCCGACCGCCTCGATGCAGGCGTCCTCGATCAACGCCAGCTCTTCCTTCCGGCCGACGAAGAAGTCCGCCTTGCCGCGGTTTCCGCCGCTGGATTTGACGAACTTTTTCAGTCCTTCAATGTCTGCCATCGCACTGCCTTCCTGCTGCTCCGGGCCTGTGTCGTCCTGAATCGGGGTCGGTCGCCGCCCGGGGCGGCGAACGGACAAGTCAGTCCCTACAGGGCACTTTACCAGAATTTCGGGCGGATGGGCCGCCTGTCCAGGTCGCGCCTGCACACAGGCTCTTGACGCCGGCGCCCCGTTCGGCTAACACTCTGGCCCTTCCACGGGGGCCGCCTTGGCGGCCCCCGTGGAAGGGCCAGAGTGTTAGCCGAACGGGGCGCCGGCGTCAAGAGCCTGTGTGCAGGCGCGACCTGGAC
>CAZJXU010000041.1:0-4975 GCA_964550095.1 uncultured Spirochaetales bacterium
GAGGGCGACAACTACGTCATAGATGTTTACGAAACTGCACACCTGGACCGGGAGCCCCACACCCTGGGCGCAGAGCGCATGAACATCACCAGTTTCTTCTGGGCCAACGATGAGCGCTTGCTGATTCGCACGCGGCAGCCCGTGGAAGTGCCGGGGCGGCTGGTTGGCTACAGGGCCGTGGGCCTCGGGGCGCCGGGCAAGGTCAAAACCTACGCATTCAAGCTGCTCTCGGTGGGCATCGAGCCGGGCAGCAAGTTCATCGAGCTGCCGCGCAAGTCGCGCATTACCCGCTTCAGCTCCGAGGTTTTTCAGGACCGCTTGGGGAGCCCCGCATATATGCACCGACTCCCCAAGGAAGAGGACTGGGTGCTGATCGCGTGGGACCGGGACCAGGGCTCGGGCAGTGAGCTGCTTAAAATCAACGTGAAAAACGGGCGGGTGGAGCCGGTGTTCAAAATTTCGGGCAGTTACAGCGGTTACATCACCGACCGGCAGGGAGAGGTGCGCCTTCGCTCACGCATCAACAGCGGCGAAGACACCTTTACCTACCAGTTTCGGCTGAAGGGCTCGGACCAGTGGCGCGACTGGCTCACCCAGGACGTCAACGACCGCCGCCCGTTCTCCGTTCTCGGTTTTCACGAAGAGAATTCCAACGAGGACATGGTGCTGGTGCGCTGGTCCGGTGACCAGGATACTTCCGGCATCTATCTCTTTGATCTCAGGCGCCTGGACGATGAGCCGGAGTTGCTCTTCTCCACGAAGCGCTACGACGCAGGCAGTCCCATCCGGTGGTGTATTTCCCAGGCATGTCGAGACGGCGACGAGCCATCCATACTGGTCGGCTTTACCTACAGGGCCGACGGTCCGCGTCGCTACATGATTGATGAAGCGGCGACCGCCTTTCACCAGTCCATCGACGCCGCCCTGCCGCCGAACACATACAACAGCATCATCGACCGCGCCGCCGACGACAAGTACATGGTGATTCTGTCGGCGGGTCCGCGCAACCCGGGTCGCTACTACCTGCTGACCGACCGCGCCAGTATCCAGTTCCTGGGCGCACGCGCCGATTTCACGACCGAGCAGCTCGGCGAGAGTCGCGCCATCTGGTACGAGGCGCGCGACGGCATGGATATACAGGGCATTCTCACCCTGCCCACCCGCGGCAAGGCGCCGCACCCACTGGTCATGCTTCCCCACGGCGGCCCAGCGGCCCGCGATATTCTGTACTGGGACGAGTGGGCGCAGGTACTGGCGACCCGGGGCTACGCGGTGCTGCAGCCCAACTTCCGGGGCTCCACCGGTTACGGTCGGGAGCACTACATGGCTGGCGACGGGGAGTGGGGCTACAAGATGCAGGACGACGTGGACGACGGCGCCCGGCACCTGGTGGAAAAGGGCATCGCCGACCGGGAGCGCATGGCGATTTTCGGCTGGAGCTACGGCGGCTATTCCGCCATGGCCGCCACCCAGCGCGAGCCCAACCTGTACCGCTGCTCCATCGCGGGGGCAGGCGTCAGCAGCCTGGCGCTGATCCAGAAAGGCCGGGCCCGCTTTCGGGCCGTGCTCCAGGCGCCTTCCAGGGGCGGCCATTCACCCATCAACCACATGGACGACGTGAACATCCCCGTGCTGCTGGTGCACGGCGACCGCGACGATTTCGTGCCGATCAAGCACAGCGATCTGTTCGCCGCCGAGCTGGAAAAGCGCGGCAAGCCCTACAAGTACGTGAAGCTGGTGGATGCAGCGCACACCATCAACACCATCAGTTACGAAAACTACCTGACCTTCTACGGGGCGATGCTCGAATTCCTGGCGGAGGACTGCGACATGGGCGGCCTGCCGAACTGAATTTCCACGCGCCCGGAATTCCGCACCTTCGCCGGCTCATCGTCGCTGGTCGCGCCCATGACAGCCGGGCGCAGCCACACCGGTATGCGTCCAAACACATTCTGGACAGGAGGCGACCGGCCCATTTCCCCGGGATTCCGAAAAAGCCTCCAGCCGGGTTCCCACTTGTGCAGTCGTCGGCAGCGGCAGGGACGCCCGGTTTCGGCCAGCCACGGGTGTAGCGATACGGGGGGCGGCTTTCATGACAATTCTCCATTCTTTTACGACATTTCTCGCCCCTTTCACGACACTATTTCCTCTTTTACGCCACAATTTTCCTCCATTTCCGGCATTTTTATCTCTTTCACGACACATTTCCCCTCTTTCACGACATGTTTCAGCCTCTTTTACGACATTTTTCCTGCCGTGTTTGGCGGTTTTTCCAGGATTCATACAAGACGTGCATTCCGCCCGCCCTTTCTTTATACTCCACCGCCGGGAGGCAAAGAAATTGGCTGTACACCCGCTGATTGAACGTTCCCGGCAGCGCGAAGTGCGGCAGGCGAAGGGCTTTCGCGTCGTCGCCGAAGCGCTGAACGGAGAGAACCTGGCTGCGGACTACCGGCAGGAGCTCGCCTCGGCGCCCTCCCGCAGCGCCGCCGGCAAGAAGCACCTGGCCCGGCCCAATCGCCGTCTGCTGGCGGAACATCGCCCCGGGCGCGAAAGCGAGCACGCCGCAGTCGCCCTGGTCAACCACCGGCTGCACAGCGAGCGCGGCCTGGCCCTGCCCGACGAACTCGGCGACTTCGAGGCGCTGGCCCCGAACCTGGTGCTGAAATCCGCCCCGGCCGTGCGGGCAGAGGGCGCCGCCGACCCCAACTACGGCATCGAGAAATTCGACGTGGCGGGCATCGGCCCGGAAGGTCGCCTGTGCCTCGGCATGCTTCGCTTCACGCCTCCGGTCGCCCCGCGCCTCGGCGCGGGCGACACGCCCCTGCGCGCCCTGCTCGAAGCCCTGGCCCACGCCGCGGTGGCGGAGGCGGACCGCGCCGCCCTGCAGGCCGAACTGGCGGAACGCAGCGAGCGCGAATTCGCCGATGGCCCGCCGCTGCTGCTTTTGATCGGCAGCCAGCGCTACTGGGAACTGTCCCGCAAGCGCGAAGCGCAAAAGGGCGCAGCCTGGATTCGCCAGATGGAGCGCCTGGCGCGCGAAATCGAAGAGGCGCTCGGCATAACGACCCTGTACCTGGCGCTGCGCGTGAACGGCGACCTCGGCTGGAACTACGAAGCGGACGGCCCGGTGTTTGAAGGCGAGCCGCGCCTGCTGCCCGCCTGGGAATACGGCGCCGGTCGCATCCGGCAAAAGGCGCCCGCCCGGAAGAGCCGCAAAACCGCCGCCGAGCCCGAAGAAATCGAAGCGGACATGGAGCGCCCGGTGCGCGACTACAACATCGGCGAGCACTACGACGCGGGCGATCGCATCCAGCACGTGAAACTCGGGCTGGGCGTGGTACAGGGCCCCGCCGGCCCGGAAAAAATTCACGTGAACTTCGGCGAGCAGAAGAGCGTCCTGGTGCATGACCGCGCCGCCAAAGCCGAAGCCTCGTAACAAGCGGGGCAGGGCGGGGCTGCGTGGCGCCGCGCCCGTCTGCCGTTGCTGGCGACCTCTCACCTCACCGGCACAATGACCCCGCTCGGACGTCCGCCGCGTCCAGAACGCGCTTCACTCTTCCAGACGATAGACGACTTCCCCGTTCACCGCCGTTTCCAGCACGCGGATTTCGTCGATCCCGGCTGCGTCCACCTCCGTGGGATCATCGGAGAGCACCACCCAGTCGGCGCGTTTGCCGGGGCTGAGCGAGCCGAGTTCGTTTTCCAGGCCGTACTGGTAGGCGGCGTCCATGGTCATCGCGCGCAGCGCACGCAGGGGCGTAATGCGCTGCTCGGCGCCGATCACTTCGCCGCTGCTGCTGGTGCGGTTCACGGCGGCCCACATCAGGCGCAGCGTTTCCATGGGTACCACCGGCGCGTCCGTGTGCAGGGTGAAGTGCATCCCGCGCTGCTCGGCGCTCTGCGCCGGGCTCATGCGCATCGCCCGCGCGGGGCCCATGAAGATGTCCCGGTGCCGGTCGCCCCAGTAGTAGGTGTGCAGCACGAAGAAAGACGGGATCATGCCGATTCGCGCCATGCGCTCCAGTTGATCTTCGCGCGCCATCTGGGCGTGAATCAGCAGCGGCCGCGCCGGCGCGTCCGGATGCCGGCTCTGCGCGTGTTCGACGGCGTCCAGGATGTCGTCGATGGCGGCGTCGCCGTTGCCGTGCGCCGCCACCCGAAAGCCCTCGGCGTACAATTCGTCCACCAGCGCTTTCAGCTTGTCGGCGGGCATGGCCGGGTAGCCGCGGTAGTCCGGGTCATCCGCGGGCGGCCGGTGGTAGGGGGCGTCCAGGTAGCCGGTGTATCCCTGGATGGAACCGTCGGCGATGATCTTCACCGGGCCGATCAGCAGCTTGGCCTCCGGCTGCGCATCAAGCCCTGGCGCAAAGCCTTCCGCCTTGAGCCCGCGCGCGACATCCGGCAGCGGCAGCGCCACCACGCGCATCGGCAGCAGTCCGCGCCGCTCGGCTTCGCGCAGCAGGGCCATGCTCTCCTGGCCGGTGGCGCCGTCCTGCGCGGTGGTGATGCCCTGGGCGAGGTAGCGCTGCAGGCCGCGCTGCAGCGATTCCAGTTGAAGCGTCAGCGGCGCCTGCGGCGCGGCCGCCAGCAGCGGGCCGTAGGCGGGAGGCTCTTCGAGTACGCCGTCCGGTTCGCCGTCTGCGCCTTTGCGAATCACGCCGCCGGGCGGCTGAGGAGTCGATGCATCGATGCCGCCCGCCGCCAGTGCCATGCTGTTGGCGGCTGCAATGTGAAAGGAGATGTGCAGCGCCAGGACAGGGTGCTGCCGGGAGACGGCGTCGAGGTCGCTGCGCAGCAGGTGCCTTCGCTCGCGCAGCAGCGTGTCGTCGTAACCGGCGGCGATGATCCACTGCCCCGGCGGCGTCTGCTCCGCCCGGCGCCGCAGCGCTTCCACGATCTTTGTGATGTCGTCAAAGCGCCCGATCGGAGGCGGCCGAATGTCCACCAGCACGCCGCCCATCTGCCCGGCGAA
>CAZJXU010000042.1:0-6110 GCA_964550095.1 uncultured Spirochaetales bacterium
GCCGCGCAGCTTGCGGGCGCGTCCGCTTCCGCATTCCCGACCGCCGCCGCTGCTTCCGCGTTCTCGGACGCGCTCACCGTGCTCGCGTCCTCGGCCATGCCCGCATTTTCGGAAGCCGACGACGACGGGCTCGAACCCCCGGCCGCCGTCGCTGCTTCCGCGTTCCCGGCCGTCGCCGCTGCTTCCGGGACGAAGCGCTGCGAGGCTTCCTGCTCCACGATGGTTTCGATCCATGCGTTTTCCCGTCGCTGCGCCTCGGCGAACTCGGCGAGCGCGCACAGCCAGTTCGGGTTTTCGCGCTGCGCCCAGTCGCGCACCCCGGAGAGGCGAAAGCGCCCGCGCGCGTAATCCGGGCTGAGGTTCGAGCGATCTTCTCTCCAGGAAAGACCCCGCTGCCGCGCCCAATGTTCGACGGCTTGCCGGGAGACCCGCAGCAGGGGACGCACGATGCGCCCGTCGGGAGAGCGCTCCGGAATGCCGCCCAGCCCCGAAGGCGCAGCGCCCCGCACCAGGCGCATGAGCAGGGTTTCGGCCTGGTCGTCCAGGGTGTGCGCGGTGGCGACAAGGCCGGCCTGCGCCTCGCGCGCCATGTCTTCCAGCGCATCGTAACGGGCGCGCCGGGCCGCCTCCTGCAAGGTGGGGCGCACGCGGCTGCCGGCCGCGGCCCTGCGCCCGGCCTGCGGATTCACCCGTCGCGAAAAAAAGGGCCGCGCCAGGCGCCCGGCCAGCGCCTTTACGTGCGCCTGGTCGCCCTCCGCCTCTTCGCCGCGCAGGCCGTGGTTGACATGCGCGATGGCGAGTTCGAGCTGCAGGCGCTTTGCAAGTTCGTGCAGCACTTCGGCCAGCACGCAGGAATCGACGCCGCCGGAAACTGCTACCAGCACGCGCGCGCCGGGAAGGCGCAGCGGCTTTGCAGCCTGCAGCACCAGCGCTTCCACGCTCACCGGGCTGCGCCTGCAGGAGCGCCCTGCTCGCCCAGCACCCGGGAGAGCGCCTGCACCACCTGTTCGGGAGCATCGTCTGCCAGTTCCGGGTACATGGGAAGCGCGAGCACTTCCGCCGCGGCGCGTTCCGCTTCCGGAAAGGCGCCGGCAGGGTAGCCCAGGGATGCGTTCACCGGTTGCAGGTGCAGCGGGTGGGGATACACCGCGCCCGCGCCGACGCCCTCGGCGTGCAGCGCCTTCAGCACCCGGTCGCGCTGCGGAACGCGGACGTTGTAGATGTGATACACGTGGCGCCGCTCAGGCGCTTCCCGGGGCGGCTCGATGCCGATGCCCGGCAAGAGCGCATCGTAACGCGCGGCCAGCGCGCGGCGCCTTTCGTTCCAGCGCGCCAGGTGAGGCAGCTTCACGCGCAGCAAGGCGCCCTGGAAGCCCTCCATGCGCGCGTTGTAGGCTGCAAACTCGTAGCGGTACTTGTCACGCTGTCCCCAGTTTCGAAGCAGCCGCAGCTTTTCCGCAAGCTTTTTATCGTCGGTGGTGACCAGGCCGCCCTCCCCCAGTGCGCCCAGGTTCTTGGTCGGGTAGAAGCTGAAGCCCGAGAGCGCGCCGAAGGTACCCACGCGCCGGCCCCGGTACTCGGCGCCGTGCGCCTGGGCGGCGTCTTCCACCAGGTGCACGCCGTGCTTTTCGGCGAGGGCGCACAGCGCGTCCATTTCGGCCGCCTGGCCGAAGAGATGCACCGGCATGATGGCGCGGGTGCGCGGCGTCAGCGCCGCGCCGACTGCATCCGGGTCGAGCGTGTAGGTGACGGGGTCGATGTCGGCGAACACCGGCGTGGCGCCCAGGTAGTGCACCACCGCGGAGGTCGCGATGAAGGTGAAGGGCGGCACGATCACTTCGTCGCCCGGGCCGACATCCAGTGCGGCCAGCGACAGGTGCAGGGCCGCGGTGCCCGATGACATCGCCACCGCGTGCGATGCGCCGCAATACGCCGCGAAGGATTCTTCGAAGGCCTCGACTTCATCGCCCAGGGCGAACACGCCCGAGTCGAGAACGCGCGCCAGCGCCTGCTCCAGTTCGGGGCGCAGCGCGTCGTTTTGCGCCTTCAGGTCGATAAAGGGAATCAAGCGCTTTCCCCGTGCTGCGGGGGCCGTGCATGCCGCTTGCAGCGTGGTGTGTTGCCCCGGGCCGCGTGTTCCAGGACCCGGCGCCCGCGGCCTTGCCGCCCCGCGCGCGCGGACAAAGCCCCGGGCCGAAAAGGGGGTGGTGGTGGCGGCGCGCAGAATCGAACTGCGGACCTGCGGCTTATGAAACCGCCGCTCTAACCATCTGAGCTACACCGCCAAAAACCGGGCCGACAGAAAGTAGCGAAAGCGGCTGAAATTTCCCGGCCTGCCTCCGGGCGGATTCTTCGGCAACGGGCCGGGCCGGCTTCGGCAACGAAGCGGGAGGCCCGGGAGGCCGGCCTGGCGGCCGCGATGCACGGGCACGGGCGACCGAAGCCGGGCGACGAGCCCCGGGCGCGGGTGGACAAAGCCAGGCGGTCGAAGCCGGGCGCTACGGCTGCTCCGCCTGCGCCTCCAGTTCCTCCGGCGCCGCCCCTTCCTCGTCTGCCGCGGCGACGGTGGAGGTCTCCGAGGCATCCCCTTCCGGGCTCGACCCTGCGCTCGCTTCCTCCCCGTCTTCCATGTCTTCGGCGGCTTCGGCCTGCTCCACGTCTTCCGCATCTTCGGCGGCTTCCATGACCTCGGCGCCTCCCGCTTCTTCAGCGCCTCCCGCCTCCTCGTCCTCCGCCGCGAAGGGCTCGCCTGCCCCGGTCGGGAATTCGCCCGCGCCGGAAAAATCGGCGCCGTCGCCCGCGGTCTCAGCCCCGGACGACGTCGATATTTCCGTGATGCGCACTTCCAGCCTGGAGACCCGCTCGTTCAGCGCCTTGACCACCGCTTCCCTGGCCGCGTCGTCCGTCTTCGTTTCGACCGGCGGGCCGGCCTGCAGGTGCGAGGCCAGGCGCTCCGCCATGTTGGAGAGCAGCGGGATGATCTCGTCGAGTTCGCCGCTCTGGATGAAGACGGAGCGCGGGTCGTAGTCGTCGCCCCCGGTAACGCGCAGGCAGCGCAGGTCCACGCTGGCGCCCTGGCCGAAACTGGTGAAGGAGCCGTAGATCACCCAGTCGGCATTCACCTCGCGCCCGTGCGCGCGGGCCGTTTCGAGGTCGGCGGTGGCGCGCGCCGGGTCCGAAATTTTGATGACGGCCAGGCCCTCGTAGCGCCCGAGCCGGGTGGAGAGCATGTCGCCGATGCCGCTGCGCAGGTATTCCCTTTCTTCCATGGTGTGCAGCACCGTGGGCAAAATCGCGACGCGCTTTGGCTGCTGCGCCATGCCCGCAGCGACCGACAGCAACACCCCGGCAAGCAGCAAGGCCCGCAATGCAGGAAAAAGGATTCGCATGCGCTTCGGGCCTCTCCGGGGGCGGTGGGCGCCTGGACAAACACGGGTCCGGGCGGTCTGGGCGAGACACCTGCTTCTAACCAATAGGGGCGCATACGTCAAGACGAGGCCCCCTCGCCGTGCGCCGCGGGCGCGCCCTCCGGGCGCCCGCGGACCGGGCCGGGCGAGCCGGTCGGCGCAGGCGTGAGGCCGCGCACCTTCACCCCCGCTTCTTCCAGGAGCGAAAGCGGCCTGCCGCTGAGCGGATAGGCCGCGCCGTACACCACTTCGCCCAGCCCCGAATTGATGATCATCTTGGTGCACATCAGGCAGGGGCTGAAGGTCGTGTACAGCGCGCCGCCGCGCACGGAGACCCCGTGGTATGCGCTCTGGGTGATGGCGTTTTCCTCGGCGTGGGAGCACAGGCACTCCCCCAGGTCTTCGCCGCCGGGGCCGAAGCTGTTGCAGCGCGGGCAACCGCCTTCGTTGCAATTGACTGTTCCGCGCGGCGTGCCGTTGTAGCCGGTGGCGATGATGCGCTTGTCCACCGTCACCACGGCCGCCACCCGGCGCTTGACGCAGTTGCTGCGGGTGGCGACCACGTGCGCGATGTTCATGAAGTAGTCGTCCCAGCCCGGCCGCTCGAAGTTGCGGTGACTTTGCATCACCTGCTGCACTTTGGCGTGCAGTTCTTCCAGTGCGCCGTCGTTCATCAGCACCACGTCGGCCAGGGCGCGCACCGCCTCGAGCTGCTGGGCGTCGGGGTCGGCGCCGCCCATCTCGCGCTTTTCCAGGCGGCGCAGCTCTTCCAGGCTCACGGGGTCGCCGGCGCGCCTTCTCGAGCGGATGCGCGAAAGACGGCGCTGCTCGCCTGCATCCACCCACAGCAAAACGAAGCGCCCGGCCGAGCGCAGCGCCGCCACCTCCGCCGGGTGGCGAATGGAATCCACGACGTAGTTCAAATCGCCCCGCAGCCCGGCGAGCAGGCGCCAGGCCAGCGCGCCCGGCCCTTCGCTTTTGCGCAGCGCGTTGCCGGTTTCGATCATGCGCTCGCGCGTTTCGGCTTCGCCGCGCTCTTTCAGCACATCGCGAATCACGTCCGACAGCGAGCCGGAAGTAAAGCTGCGGCTCTCCAGGAAGGAGGCCACCTCGCTCTTGCCCGATGCGTAAGGGCCTGAAATGCCGAAGATCATGCACGCGCCCTCGTGTATTTGCGCAGCAAGCGCGCCCTGCCCCGACGGGGCGTGTGCGCCGCGCCCGCTCTCATGCCCGGGGCCGCACGCACTGCAGCCGGGATGCGGCGCCGGTGAAGGCCCCGTCGCCGCAACATACCAGAATTTCGCCCATCGGCGTCACGCCGCCGTGCGCCTACTATCCCGGTGAAGAAGGCTGCACGCGGCGGGGGGCTGTGCCAGGCGGCCCGCGGGAGGACCTGGCGATGCGCACGGACCGGGCGCCCCGGTAGAGGCGCTGGGCCAGAGGGCTGGCGATGCGCGCCGGACCGGGCCTCCCGTGCGCGGGCGCCGGGGCAGGGAGTGAACGGATGGAACGCACAGCGGAGACGATTCGCGGCCTTGGGCATGCGCTGGGCTTTGACATGGTGGGTTTCGGCCCGGCGGCCCCGGAGCGCCGCGATGCGTTTTTGCACGAGTGGCTGGCGCGCGGCTACGCCGGGGAGATGCACTGGCTGGCGCGGCGCGCCGAGCGGCGGGCGGACCCGCGCCTGGTGCTGCCGGGCGCGCACACCGCCATCGCGGCCGCGCTCTTCTACGAGCCGGAAGCGGGGCCGGCGGGCGCGGACCTCCGCATCGCCCGCTACACCGGCGGGCGCGACTACCACGAACTGATCGGCGAGCGGCTGGACGCCTTCGAAGCCGGCATCGCGGCGATGGAAGGCCCGCCTGCTGCATTCAGAAGCTATGTCGATACCGGGCCGCTGCTGGAACGGCCGCTGGCGGCCCGCGCCGGCATCGGCTGGGTCGGCAAGAACACGCTGCTGATTCACCCGGGGCTCGGTTCGTATTTCTTCATCGGCATCGTGCTCACCGACATCGAACTGCCTCACGACGCGCGCGAGCCCGACCACTGCGGCAGCTGCCGCGCCTGCCTGGACGCCTGCCCGACAGACGCCTTCCCCGAGCCTTACGTGCTGGACGCCCGGCGCTGCATTTCCTACACGACCATAGAACTGAAGGGCGGCATTCCGACGGAGCTGCGCGCGGCGCACGGCGACATGGTGTTCGGTTGCGACATCTGCCAGGAGGTCTGTCCCTGGAACCGGCGCCGGCTGCGCGAAAGGCCGGACGATCCGCTGGGCTTGCGTGAAGCACTGGCGCCGGTTCCAGGGACAGACCTCCTGGCAGATGTCGCAACCGAACACCATGTCGCCGTGCGCTTCGCGCAATTCAGTAGGAATGCTTTCGCGCAGCTCTATCGTCGTGTAGGAAATGCAGCGCCGGGCGTCCAGAACGTAAGGCTCGGGGAAGGCGTCTGTCGGGCAGGCGTCCAGGCAGGCGCGGCAGCTGCCGCAGTGGTCGGGCTCGCGCGCATCGTGAGGGAGTTCGATGTCGGTGAGCACGATTCCGATAAAAAGGTAGGAACCGAGCCCCGGGTGAATCAGCAGTGTGTTCTTGCCGACCCAGCCGATGCCGGCGCGGGCCGCCAGCGGCCGTTCCAGCAGCGGCCCGGTATCGACATAGCTTCTGAATGCAGCAGGCGGGCCTTCCATCGCCGCGATGCCGG
>CAZJXU010000043.1:0-1702 GCA_964550095.1 uncultured Spirochaetales bacterium
CGAAGTTGAGCACACAGAAGGCCGCGGATGTACTCCGTGTCTCGCACAAATATCTGGTGAGCCTGCTCGACGAGGGGCGCATCCCCTATACGGGAACAGGAAGCAGGCGCTGCATGCATGTCGAGGATGTTCTGGCGTTCAAATTCAAGTGGGCTCGAGAACGCGAAGAAGGCCTGAACGAACTGATTCGCATGGCGGATGAGGTTGGGGCTTACGAAAAACAAAGCAAGATGTACCAGAATGGAGAATAATCTCACGAAGGCATTGCTGGATGCAAGCGTTCTCTTTCCATTGTTTGTGAGAGACGTCTTGCTGCGTGCGGCTGTGTCGTCCTGAATTGTGGCCGGTCTCTATCGCAAGGCGATAGAGACCGGCACTATCGGCCACTTAGCCGGCACTTCGTCTCGCACGGCTGCACGCTTCGTTAGCCAGGCCAAATTCCGCAAGCACAGCGTCACGTACAGCCCGCCTCTGGAAATCTGAGCAGACTCAGAACCCCAGCTTCATCTCCAGGCCCATGCGCCGGTCTTGTTCAGCGCCCGTCTGCGTTTCGCCGAAGAGTTCGAAGCCCAGGCGGTGCACGGGGAGCGCGTCGCCCGTGATGTGCGGGAGGTTGAATCTCGCGCCCAGCCGCAGCCGCGTTTCCGCGTCACCGTCGGCCAGCGAGAGGCGCCCGAAGGGCAGAAGTTCCGCGCGGCCGCCGAGCATGGCGAGGCCGTAGCCGAGTTCGAAGTCCAGGCGGTCCGGAAGCAGCCTGTCGTTGCTGCTGCGCCCCGCATCGCCGCGCCGTCCGCCATCGCCTATGTCGCGCAAGGCATCCGCGCTTTCATACAGCGCATCCACGCCGCTCCCCGTATCGCCCCACGCGGGCGAAAGCGTGAAGCGCAGCCCCCGGCCCATCATGCCGCCCGCCCGGTAGCTCGCCGCAAGGCTCGCGCCCCATTCATCGTAGTCCTCGAACTCGCCCTCGCTGTGCACCAGCAGCACGCGGCCGCGGGCCGCCAGCGAGAAGCCGCCCTGCATCCAGGTGAGGCCCGCGCCGATTTCCGCGCCGACTCCAGTCTGGGCATCGCCCCCGTCCAGGCGGGCCGCCAGCTCGCCCTCGGCCAGCAGGCTGCCCGCATCGCCACCCGGCATAAGCGGCAGCGCGCCCGCCAGCGCCAGGCGCACGCGGCTCGACTGGGTATCCACGGCATCCCAGTTGAATTCGACGCCGCTCTGCTGCCCCGTCGCGCCGTCCGATTCGAGATCCACCCAGAATGCGTCCAGCTTCACCTGGTAGCGCAACCCCGCACCGGAAGCCGCCAGCGCGCGGCGCATGCCCACCGCCAGCATCTGCATCTCGAGGTCCGAATCCAGCGAGTTGTCCAGCTCCGCATCGGTCAGCGTCGCTTCGCCGAAGCCGACACCCAGCATGGCGTACAGGCTGATGTCATCACTGTCCGACCAGTGCAGGTAGGGGTAGAGCCCTGTCAGTTCCGTCTCCAGTTCGCCGCTGCTGTCTTCATCGCCGCCGGCGTAGTCCAGCTCGCCTTCGCTCTGGCCGACCGCCAGCCCCAGCGCCAGGTGGCCGAGCTGCACGTCGGCGCCCAGGTAGGCCGAGACGCTCTCGCCTTCCACGTCCAGCGCGCTGTCCTTCTCTGTGCCTTCAAAGCCGCCCGCGGCGCCCCGGCCCCAGACGGTCCAGGCGCGGCCGCCGCCG
>CAZJXU010000044.1:0-15925 GCA_964550095.1 uncultured Spirochaetales bacterium
GTATCTATTTCGATTTCCTTGACGTGCGCAGCATCGAGCAGGTCGAAGTCATCGCCCATGGCGCGCAGCCGGGCCGCCGCTTCACCCTCGAGCGCGGGGCACTCGGGCAGCGCATCCAGCGCGGCGAGCCTTTCATACCAGGCGAGCTCCACCTGCACGCGGTGGCGGATCAGGGCGTATTCGCTGCACCACTCGCGCAGATCGGCGGTCTGCCCTGCGTAGCGCCCGTCCAGCGGATTTAGCGCCGTCAGTGCTTCCAGTTCCATCGTCGTTTCGCTCACTGTTTTGCCCACTCCCATGCGTTGCGGAAGATCTGCATCCAGGGGGCATCCTCGCCCCAGGTGCGGGGACGCCAACTGTACTGAATGCTGCGGAATGCGCGCTCCGGGTGGGGCATCATGATGGTGATGCGGCCGTCCGGCGTGCTGAAGCCGGTGGCGCCCTGCACCGAGCCGTTCGGGTTGGCGGGGTACAGCCTGGCGGGGCTGCCGTCCGCCTCCACGAAGCGCAGCGCCAGCGCGGCGGAGAGTTCGGGCGAGAGGCGCTCCTCCGGCAGACGTGGCGCGGCGCCGCCTGGCCCGGCCTCTGCCACCCGGCCTTCCGCGTGCGCAACGGGCACGGGCAGGCGCGCGCCCGCCATGCCCTCGAAAAAGATGGAGGGGCCGGGGAGTACCTCCACCAGCGCGAGGCGCGCTTCGAACTGCCTTGAGCGGTTTTCCACGAAGCGCGGCCAGGCTTCGATCCCGGCGCCGTGTTCGGGAAGCAGCCCCGGCAGCAGCTCCGCGAGCATCTGGCATCCGTTGCACACGCCTAAAGTGAATGTGTCGGGCCTTTCGAAGAAGCCCCTGAACATGTCTGCGAGGCGCGGATTGTAGAGGATGGAGTTCGCCCAGCCGCGCCCTGCCCCGAGCACGTCGCCGTAGGAAAAGCCGCCGCAAGCCACCAGGCCGCGGAATTCCGAAAGCGTGCGCGCGCCCGCGATGAGATCGTTCACGTGCAGGTCGTGACATTCAAAGCCCGCGCGGTCGAAGGCGGCCGCCATTTCCACGTGGCCGTTCACGCCCTGTTCGCGCAGGATGGCCATGCGCGGTTTCTGATCGGCGCGCGTGCGGGCCGTGCGGGCGGCTTGTGCGGCGGCGCCGCCGCGTTCCGCCCGGCCCTGCGCAGAAGGCTTTGCCGCGTGCTTCGTGTCGCTCGCATCGCCTGCTTCGCCTGCATCGCCTGCTTCGCCGTGTTCCGCGCCGCCGCCCACGCGGAAGGGGACGTGCACGCGCAGGCCCGGCTCTTCCGGGTCGCAGCGACGCGCCTGTTCTTCGTCCGCGCATGCAGGGTCGTCGCGCAGGCGCTGCATGGCGTGGCTGACGCTCGACCAGGCCGCGCGCAATTGGCTGCAGCTTTCGGAAAACACCGTCTCGCCGCCGCTCCGGATGGTGATGCGCTGCTCCTGCGTCGGTGCGCCGAGCGGGTGCACGCACTGCGCGATGCCGTGCTGCACGAATACCTGCAGCACCTCGCCGCGCCGCGCTTCTTCCACCTGGATCACGGCGCCCAGTTCTTCGCAGAACAGCCAGGCGAGCAGGGCTGCTTCGGAACGTGCGGCGCCATTGTTTGCGCCGTTTTCTGCACCGCGGTCTGCGGAGTCGCCTGCGCCGGGCGCACCGCTGCCCCCGCGCCTTGCGTTGTTTTCGTTTTGCGCGAGTGCTGCATGCGCGGCCGATGCGCCGCCGTCTGCATCGTGCGCTGCGGCTGCTGCTGCGTACGCGCCGAGTTCGATATCCAGCCCGCAGCCTCCCGTGAAGGCCATCTCGACCAGGCAGGCGAACAGCCCTCCGTCGGAGCGGTCGTGGTAGGCGTGCACCAGGTCTTTGCCGCGCAGCTCCGCCAGCGCCGCGCCAAAGGCGCGCAGTTCCAACGCATCTTCCAGGTCGGGCGCTTCGTCGCCCAGTTGTCCGTACACCTGCGCCAGGGCGCTGCCGCCCATTCGCCTCTTGCCCCGGCCGAGGTCGATCAGCCAAAGCGCGCTGGGCCCCAGCTCGCCTCCCCGCAGCTCGGGCGTCAGGCAGGCGCGCACGTCGCGCACCGGGGCGAATGCAGTCACCACCGGGGAAAGCGGGGCCGCCTGGCTGCGCGTTTCAAAGCCCTCGCGCCACACGCTGCGCATGGAGAGCGAGTCCTTGCCGACCGGAACCGCGATGCCGAGCGCGGGGCACACTTCGGAAAGCGCGCGCACCGCGTCGTACAATCCGGCGTCGTCGCCCGCGTGTCCCGCCGCGGCCATCCAGTTGGCAGAGAGCTTGACCGCGTCGCTGCCCGCGATGTCCGCCGAAAACAGGTTGGTGAGCGCTTCGCCCAGCGCCATGCGCGCCGCCGCTGCGGGGCGGATCAGCGAGAGCGGCGCGCGTTCGCCCAGCGCCATGGCCTCGCCCGCCGCGCCTTCGAAGCCCGCGCAGGTGACGGCCGCGTCCGCCGTGGCGACCTGGCGCGGGCCCACCAGCTGGTCGCGCGCCGTCAGGCCGCCGACATTGCGATCCCCGATGCTGATCAAGAAGCTCTTGTCCGCCACCGTCGGCAGGCGCAGCACGCGCAGCGCGGCCTCGGCGAGATGCACGCCCGAAAGATCCAGCGGCGCGAGAGGCGCGCGCCGGCGGTGCACCTCGCGCTGCGTGCGCGGCGCTTTGCCCAGCAGCATCGATAGCGGCATGTCGATCGGGTGGTTGTCGAAGTGCGGGTCGTGCACGCACAGCGCGCCGCTCGCATCGCTTTCGCCGAGCAGCGCCACCGGGCAGCGCTCGCGCGCGCACAGCGCTTCGAAATGCGCCAGCCGCTCGGGAGCGACCGCCAGCACGTAGCGCTCCTGCGATTCGTTGCACCAGGTCTGCAGCGGCGACATGCCCGGCTCGTCGCTGGGCACGGCGCGCAGGTCGAAGCGCGCGCCGGCGTGCTCGCCGCCGCCGCTCACCAGCTCGGGCAGGGCGTTGGAAAGGCCGCCCGCGCCGACATCGTGGATGGAGAGCACGGGGTTTTCGGCGCCCAGCGCCCAGCAGCGGTCGATCACTTCCTGGCAGCGGCGTTCCATCTCCGGGTTGCCGCGCTGCACCGAGGCGAAGTCCAGTTCCTCCCGGCCCGCGCCTGCGGTAAGCGAGGAAGCCGCGCCGCCGCCCAGCCCTATGCTCATGGCCGGCCCGCCGATCACCAGGATTTTCGCGCCCGGCGCCGGCTGCATTTTGTGCACGTGTTCAGCGCGGATGTTGCCGAGCCCGCCGGCCAGCATGATGGGCTTGTGGTAGCCGCGCAGCTCCATGCCGTCCGGCCCCGGCACGCGCATTTCAAAACTGCGGAAGTAGCCTGCAATGTTCGGCCTGCCGAACTCGTTGTTGAAGGCCGCGCAGCCGATCGGCCCGGCGCTCATGATCTCCAGCGCCGATGCGACGTGCGCGGGCCGGCCGACATCCTCTTCCCAGGGCTCAAAGGCGCCGGGGATGCGCAGGTTCGACACGGAAAAGCCGCACAGCCCCGCCTTGGGTTTGCCGCCCCTGCCGGTTGCCGCTTCGTCGCGAATCTCTCCGCCGCTGCCGGTGGCGGCGCCGGGGAAGGGGCTGATGGCGGTCGGGTGGTTGTGGGTTTCGACCTTCATCACGATGTGCACGTCTTCGCTGTGCGAGCGGTATATCCCGTCCGCCGGGTCCGGGAAAAAGCGCGTGGCCTTGGCGCCGGTCGTTACGGCGGCGTTGTCGTGGTAGGCGGAGAGCAGGCCCTCTGGCGATTGCTCGGAGGTGCTGCGGATCCATTGCATGAGCGTGCGCGCCTGTGGCTTGCCGTCGATCACCCACTCGGCGTTGAATATCTTGTGCCGGCAGTGCTCGGAGTTCACCTGGGCGAACATCATCAGCTCGACGTCGCTGGGGTTGCGGCCAAGTTCTTTGAAGCCGCGCGCCAGGTACTCCAGTTCCGTTTCGCTGAGCGCGAGACCGAGGCGGCTGTCTGCCTCGCGCAGCGCGGCCATGCCGCCGCCCAGCAGGTCGATGCGCGTCAGCGGCGCCGGGGAGTTGCGTTCGAAAAGCGATGCGCCGAGGGCCGGCCAGGGCAGCACGCTCTCCGTCATGCGGTCGTGGAAGAGCTCAGCGTGCTGCATCACCTGCGCTGCGTCTGCGCCTTCGAAGTGGAAGAGCACGCCGCGCTCGATGCGCCGCACGGAGCTGAGCCCGCAGCGCCGCGCGATGTCGCTCGCCTTGCTCGACCAGGGCGAAATGGTTCCGAGGCGCGGGGCAACGAGCAGCGTCGCGCACGGCGCGGCGTCTTTCGCTGCGCCCTCAGTATTCGCCGCGTTCGTTGTGTCCGCGCCTGACGCACCCGCGCCCGATGTGTTCGCGTCCGACGTGTCCGCGCCGACCGCGCCGTCGTTTGCGCCCGTGCTCGCCGGCTGCGTCGCTTCGGCTTCGTCATCGTCGCAGACGCCGTAGTCGAGCAGGTGTTCCAGCCGGGCGAGTTCTTCCGGGTCCGGCGTGGCCGCGTTATCGACGAAGTCGATGAAGTGCGCATACTCGGCGCGCACCTTCGTGACCGGGACGCCCTGCTCGCGCAGCGCACAGGCGAGTCGGTCGCTGAAAGCGGAGTTTCGCGCGCGCCGACCTCGCAGGGTGTGCATGTCTTCTGGAGCTTAGCAATTCACGGGAGTCGCCGCCTTCGCTGCCCTCACCGGCTCAGCGCTTCTTCGGCGGCGGCAGGTCCGTGGCCCGGCCTTCCGCCACTTCCGCCGCCAGACCCACCGTTTCCGAAAGGGTGGGGTGGGCGTGGATGGAGAGCCCCAGGTCCGCGGCGTCGGCGCCCAACTCGATGGCGAGCGTCGCTTCGGCCAGCAGTTCGCCCGCGTTCGGGCCGACGATGCCCGCGCCCAGCAGGTTCCCCTCTTCGGCGGAAAACAGCAGCTTGGTGAGCCCCTCGGTGCGCCCGATGCCGATGGCGCGGCCGCTGGCGCCCCAGGGCGCGACGCTCTTCTTGACCGCCACGCCCTGCGCCTCGGCCTCTTCTTCAGTCAGCCCCACCCACGCCACTTCCGGGTCGGTGTAGGCCACGGCCGGTATGGCGCTGGGCTCGAAGCGGCTCTTGCCGCCGAAGGTCGCCTCCGCCGCAACCTTGCCCTGGTGAATGGCGCGGTGCGCGAGCAGCGGCGCGCCGGTCAGGTCGCCCACGGCGAATACGTGCGCGGCATTGGTACAAAGCCGCGCATCGACGGGCACGAAGCCGCGTTCATCACGGGCGACGCCGAGCGCGTCCAGGCCGATGTCGTCCGAGTTCGGACGGCGGCCGATTGCAACCAGCACCCTGTCGAAGCGCTGCGGGCCGGGCGCGTTCTCGCCGCTGAACTGCACCTCGACCTCGTCGCCGATGAGCGCGGCTTCGGGAGCCGAAGTGTTCAGGTGGATGGCATCGCAGGCCTTGGCGAGGCGACGCTCCAGCGGTTTCACCAGGTCGCGGTCCACACCGGCCAGCAGCCGGTCCAGCATTTCGACAATGGTGACGCGCCAGCCGAAGGCCAGGTACACGGTCGCCATTTCCAGGCCGATCACGCCGCCGCCCACCACCAGCAGGCGACCGGGTGGGCCGTCTATTTCCAGCGCGCCCGTGGAGTCTAGGATGCGCGGGCTCTTCGGCCAGCCCGGAATCGCGGCCGGGCGCGAGCCGGTGGCCAGGATTGCATGCTCGAATGCAATGCGCTCCGCGCCCGCTGCGCCTTGCACTTCCATTTCGTTCGCGCCGGTGAAGCGGCCGTGTCCGGTTATCACCTCCACCTTGCGCATCTTCGCCATGCCAGCGAGCCCGCGCGTCAGTGTCTTCACGACTTCGTCTTTGCGGGCGCGGATGCGCTGCCAGTCAAATGCAGGCGTTCCGAAGTCCACGCCGGCTGCAGAGAGCGCCCGCGCTTCTTCTATCACTTCCGCGATGTGCAAGAGCGCCTTGGAAGGTATGCAGCCCACGTTCAGGCAGACGCCGCCGAGCGTGGGGTAGCGCTCGACCAGCACGGTATCGATGCCGAGGTCGGCGGCGCGAAATGCGGCGCTGTATCCGCCGGGCCCGCCGCCCAGCACCAGCAGTCGGCAGCGCCGAGTCGCGCCGCCTTGCGCGGTCGCTGTGCCCGGCGCCGTCGCTGCGTTCGGCGTTGCTGCCGAGTCCGGCGCGGTCGCTGCGCCCGGTTCCGACGCTGCGTTCGCATCGGCATTCACGTCAACAGCATTCGCGTCGCCCGCGATGGCGTCCGCATTCGCACCAGCCGCATTCGATTCGCCTGCATTTGCCCCGACGTTTGCGTCGCCTGCGTTCGCATCGATATTCGCGTCGCCCGCCGCACCCGCATCCGCTGCTTCTTCCGCCAGCGCCAGGGTGCAAAGCGCACTGCCCTCGGAAACCTGCGCGCCCACGGAAACCTCGAGGCTTTCCACCACGCCCGCCGCGGGCGCGGGGATTTCCATGCTGGCCTTGTCGCTTTCCAGCACCACCAGCGCCTGGTCGATCTCCACGCGCTCGCCCACGGCGACCAGCACTTCGACCACGTCCACCTGGTCGAACTCTCCGATGTCCGGCACCCGCACCGTGAGTCGTTCGGGCATGTCAGAGCAGCATCAGGCGCAGCTCCGACAGCAGTGCGGAGAGGCGCGTGGTAAAGCGCACGGCGTCGGCGCCGTCTATCACGCGGTGATCGTAAGAGAGCGAGAGCGGCAACATCAGCCTCGGTATGAACTTCCCCGGCCCGCCGCCTTCCTTTGCACTTCCACGCATCACGGGCTGCCAGCGCATGCGCGAAACGCCGAGGATGGCGACTTCGGGGTGGTTCACGATGGGGGTGAACAGCGTGCCGCCGATGCCGCCCAGGCTGGAGATGCTGAAACTGCCGCCCTGCAAATCTCCCGGGCGCAGCTTGCGCGTGCGCGCCCGCAAGCTTAGTTCCTGCAGCTCCGCGGCCAGCTCCAATACGCCCTTGTCGCCGGCGTTGCGGATCACGGGAACCACCAGGCCGTTTTCGGTATCGACGGCAACGCCGATGTTCAGGTAGCGCTTCACGACCAGGTTTTCGCCGCTCGGGTCGAGCGATGCATTGAAATGAGGGAACTCGCGCAGCGCGGCGCTCACCGCTTTCACCAGGAAGGGCAGGAATGTCAGCTTGACGCCGCGCGCGTCCGCGCTTTCGCGCTGCGCCTTGCGGAAGCGTTCGAGTTCGGTGATGTCGGCTTCGTCGAACTGGGTGACGTGCGGCACGCTCACCCAGCTCCGGTGCAGGTTCGCGGCGGAGAGCTTGCGAATGCGGCTAAGCGGTTGCAGCTCGGTCTCGCCGAACTTCGAAAAGTCGATGTTCAGGGGCGCCGCCACCGACACGCCGGCGATGGGCACGCCGCCCGCCGTGCGCCCCGAGAGCGACGCCTTGACGTATTGCTGCACGTCGCTCTTGGTGATGCGCCCCTTGCGTCCGCTGCCGGGCACCAGGGAGAGGTCAACGCCCAGCTCGTGCGCCAGGCGTCGCACCGAAGGCCCGGCGTGCGCCTGCACAGGCTTTGGCGGGTCTGCGGCTTCTTCGTTCGGCGCGGGCGCCACGCGCGCTTCGGCGAGCGCGTTCGGCGTGCCGACCAGGGGCGCCGCAGCCTCGGCGCCTTCAGGTCCGTTTGCCGGCGCCGCCAGCTCCGTTTCCTGCATGTCCGCCGGCGCGCTATCCGCCGCTTTTACCGTCGCTGTGGTCGTTGCGGCTGGCGCCGCGCTGCGCTGCGTGCCCGCTTTGCCCGCGTCGCCCGTTTCGCGCACGTCGCCGGCGTCGTCCAGCTCCAGCCAGGCGATGCGCGCGCCCGCCGTTACGGCGTCGCCCACCTTCACGCACAGCTCCGTGAGCAGCCCGGCCTTCGGCGAGGGGATTTCCATGGTGGCCTTGTCGCTCTCCAGCACCACCAGGGCCTGCTCGGCCTCGACCCGTTCGCCCGGCGAAACCAGCACCTCGATCACCTCGACGTGTTCGAAGTCGCCGAGGTCCGGCAGCAGAAATTCAAAGCGTCGGCTCATGGTGTCCTCAGGAACGCAGCGGGTTCGGCTTGCCCGGGTCGATGCCATACTTTTCGATGGCCTGCTTCACCAGCGCCGGCGCCACCAGGCCCTCTTCGCACAGTTCCTTGAGCGCGGCGACCGCTATGAAGTAGCGGTTGTTCTCGAAGAAGTGGCGCAGCCTGGCGCGCGTGTCGGAGCGGCCGAAGCCGTCGGTACCGAGCGTGCGGTAGCGCGCGGGCACGTAGGCGCGGATCTGTTCCGCCACCGCGGCGACATAGTCGGTGGCGGCGATCACCGGCCCCGCCCGGCCCGAGAGCTGTTCTTCCACCCAGCTCTGGCGCTGGGTTCCTGCGGGGTGCAGGCCGTTCCAGCGCTCCGCTTCCGCGCCGTCGCGCGCGAGTTCGCTGAAGGAGGTCACGCTCCACACGTCGGCATCCACCTGGAAGTCGCCGCGCAAAAGTTCGGCGGCAGCCAGGGTTTCGCGCAAAATGGCGCCGCTGCCCAGCAGTTGCACCCGCAGCCCCTCGCCTCCCTCCTCCGCTTCGCTTAGCCGATACATGCCGCGCAGGATGCCCTCGCGCGCGTTCTCGGGAAGCGCAGGCTGTTCGTACTTTTCGTTCATCACCGTGATGTAGTAGAAGATCGCCTCGTTCTCCCGGTACATGCGCCGGATGCCGTCGTGAATGATCACCACCAGCTCGTAGGCGTAGGCGGGGTCGTAGGAAATGCAGTTCGGCACCGACGAAAACCACAGGTGGCTGTGGCCGTCCTGGTGCTGCAGCCCTTCGCCGGAGAGGGTGGTGCGGCCGCTGGTGCCGCCCAGCAAAAAGCCGCGCGTGCGCGAATCGGCAGCAGCCCACACCAAATCGCCGACGCGCTGAATGCCGAACATGGAATAGAAGATGTAGAAGGGAATCATCGAAAGATCGTGAACCGCGTAAGAGGTGCCGGCCGCGATGAAGGAACACATGGCGCCCGCCTCGTTGATGCCTTCTTGCAGGATCTGGCCGTCCTGGTCTTCCCGGTAGTACGCGATGGTGTCCGAATCCACCGGCTCGTAGAGCTGGCCGGTGGAGGCGTAAATGCCGACCTGGCGAAACAGCCCCTCCATGCCGAAGGTGCGCGATTCGTCGGGCACGATCGGCACGATGCGCGGGCCCATTTCCTTGTCCCGGATCAACGTGCCCAGCATGCGCACGAAGGCCATGGTGGTGGACATCTCCCGTTCCCCGGAGCCCTGCAGCAAACTCTCGAAGGCTTTGAGCTCGGGCAGCGGCAACTTGGCCGCGCCGCGGCTGCGCGCCGGCAGGTAGCCGCCCAGCGCGCGGCGTCGCTCGTGCATGTAGCGCAGCTCGGGGCTGTCGTCCTCTGGCCGGTAGAAGGGCGCCTCGTTGATGCGCTCGTCGGGGATCGGGATGCGAAAGCGGTCGCGCAGTTTGCGCAGCGCGTCTTCGCCCAGCTTCTTTTGCTGGTGGGTGAAGTTCTGCCCTTCGCCGGCTTCGCCCATGCCGTAGCCCTTCACCGTCTTGGCCAGCACCACGGTCGGCTGCCCTTCGTGGCTTGCAGCGGCCAGGTAGGCGGCGTAAACCTTTTTGGGGTCGTGTCCGCCCCTGTTGAGCTGCCAGATGTCGTCGTCGGTCATGTTGGCGACCATGGCGGCCAGCTCGGGGTGGGCGCCGAAAAAGTGCTCGCGCACGAAGGCGCCCCCCCGCGCCTTGTAGGTCTGGTAGTCGCCGTCCACCGCGCGCTCCATGCGTTCCAGCAGCAGGTTCTTGGTGTCTCTTGCGAGCAGAGGATCCCACAGGTCGCCCCAGATCACCTTGATCACGTTCCAGCCCGCGCCCCGGAAGGCGCCCTCCAGTTCCTGGATGATTTTCCCGTTGCCGCGCACCGGTCCGTCCAGGCGCTGCAGGTTGCAGTTGACCACGAACACCAGGTTGTCCAGCCCTTCGCGCGCGGCCAGGCCGATCGCGCCCATCGATTCCGGCTCGTCCATTTCGCCGTCGCCCATGAAGGCCCACACCTTGCGCCCCCGGAGCGCCTTGAGGCCGCGGTGCTCCAGGTACTTCATGAAGCGCGCCTGGTAGATCGCCATGATCGGGCCCAGCCCCATCGACACCGTGGGGAACTGCCAGAAGTCGGGCATCAGCCAGGGGTGCGGGTAGGAGCTGAGCCCCCGCCCTTCTACTTCCTGGCGGAAGCCGTGGAGCTGCTCCTCGCTGATGCGGCCTTCCAGAAAGGCGCGGGCGTAAATGCCGGGCGAGGAGTGGCCCTGGATGTAGAGCAGGTCCGGGCCGTCTTCGTGCTCGGGGCCCTTGAAGAAGTGGTTGAAGCCGACATCGTAGAGCGTGGCGGCGCTCTGGAAGCTGGCGATGTGCCCGCCCAGTTCCGTCGATTCGCGGTTGGCCTGCACCACCATCGCCAGCGCATTCCAGCGGATGATGGAGCGGATGCGGTGCTCCAGGCCGGGCTCGCCGGGCATGGTCGGCTGCTCGGAGGCGTGGATGGTGTTCAGGTAGGCGGTCGTGGCGGAGTAGGGCAGGTGGGCGCCCGAGCGCCGCGCCTGTTCGATCAGGCGCTCGATCAGGTGGTGGGCGCGCTCCGGGCCGTCCGAGCGCAGCACCGACTCGAGGGCCTCCAGCCACTCTGCGGTTTCCTGGGGGTCCAGGTCTTTGCTGCGTTCCACCACGGGTGTGTTCCTTTTGTGCGCCGTTACGGCCTGCGGTATGGCGATGGCGGGGGCGGGCGCGGGCGGCCGGCCTGCCTGAATGCGCCGCGTGTTCAAGGTCCGGGGCGGCCTGCCTACCGCCGATTTTCGTCGACCGGCATCGGCCGGCGTGTTCCCGGCCCCCGCCCGGCTCCCAGGTGAATAGCCCGGCCTGGGCCGGACAAGTGATAGCCCGGCTTGGGCCAGCCCGGCTCACACAAGTGAATAGCCCGGCCTGGGCCGGCCCGGCCCAGGCCCCGCTCGGCTCCCAAGTGAATAGCCCAGCCTGGGCTCGCTGGAAAGGCTTATTGTCAATACATTGACATAAAACTTCATATCTCCCGGTTTTCATGCCTCCAGGGCCGCGCCCCAGGCGCCCGCTATCCCGATAATCTGGCGGATATTGAAGATAATCCGATAATTTAACTTGACATTGCAATATGACAAGATATTGTCATAAATATGAAGCACAACCCCACGGGCAGTCGTTTTCGCACCGGGACCCGCTACAGCGAGGCCGGCGCTGCCGCCTTCGCCCTGTTCCAGGAACTGGAATACGGCGCGCTGCCGGATGCGCCGGGCGTTTCGCGCGGCCGCTTCGCCCTGCTGCGCGTGCTGGCCACGGACGGCCCGCTGACCATGAGCGAGGTCGCGCGCCGCCGTCGCATCAGCCGCCAGGGGGTCAAGCTGCTAGCCGATGCGCTGTGCGCGCAGGGCCGGCTGCGCCAGACGCCAAACCCCCGGCACAAAAGGGCGCCCCTGCTGGAACTCACCGAGGCGGGCCTGGCGGCCTACCGGGAGCTGGCGGAGCGGGAGGCCCGGCGTTTGAACGAACTCGCGCGCGGGCTCAGCGCAGACGAGCTGCGCAGCGCAGCGCGCGTATTGGCGCTGCTGCGCAAACGCGCGGAAGCTGCTGCCAGAGGGCGGGCCGCGCAGCAGCAGGCTTCGCCGGCGCGGGATGCGGCGGACCAGGCGCGAGACGAGGAAGCGGCGCCGGATGCAGCTTCGCCGCAGCGGGGCGCGCAGCAAACGCAGAATCCGGAGCAGGCGTAGGGCGCGGAACGCAAATCAGGCGCCTGGCAAATACGGAACGCCGGGAAAATACGGGGCGCGCCGCGCGGCCCGGCTCTCCCGGACTCCGGCTTGGCGGCGAGCCGCTTCAGCCGTTCGGAATTCCCTGGTATTTGCGTGGCCGTCACGGACGCCCGCAGCGGAACGTCCCCGTCAGTTGGTAAGTCATCAGCTTTTCTGCTTGCGGCGCACCAGGCCTTCCTGCGCCGTCGATGCAATGCGCACGCCGTTCTGGTCGAACAGGGCGCCCCGCGCGTAGCCGCGTGCGCCCGACGCAGAGGGGCTGTCCTGCGCGTAGAGCATCCAGCGGTCTGCGCGAAAGGGCCGGTGAAACCAGAGCGCGTGGTCCAGGCTGGCGGCCATGGCGACGTGGCGGCGCGCATCCGGGTGGTGGCGCATGATGGTGTCGATCAGGGACATGTCGCTGGCGTAGGTGAGGAAGCCGTAGTGCAAAAGCGGCGCATCGTCCGGCAGTTCCCCGTTCGCCTTGATCCAGATCAGGTTCGGGTCCGGGTCGGCGCCGCCCGCGCCGCCCAGATAGGTGGGCGGATGCACGAAGCGAAACTCGAAAGGCGGCGTGCCGCGTTCGATGCGCGCCTGGATGTCGGGCGTCTTCTTCTCCAGCTTCTGCAGCTGCTCCATCCAGCTCGTCAGCTTTTCCGGCGGCGGCGCCTCGGGCATCGGCGACTGGTGCTCGTAGCCCGCTTCGTTCTGGTGAAAGGATGCTGCCAGGTTGAGGATGGCCTTGCCCTGCTGCAGGGCGACCACCAGGCGCGTGGTGAAGGAGCGGCCGTCCCGGATGCGAGTGACGCTGTACAGGACGGGTCGCCTGGGGTTGCCGGGGCGCAGGAAGTAGCCGTGCAGGGAGTGCGGCGGGCGGCCTTCCACGGTGCGGCCCGCGGCCACCAGGGCCTGGCTCAGCACCTGCCCGCCGAACAGCCGGTTGACCTGCCCGGCCTCGTTCTGCCCGCGAAAGATGTTGGTTTCAATCTCTTCCAGGTCGAGCAGCGCAAGCAGTTCCGTGAAGCGCCGGTTCCCGGCGGCGGGCGCATTCATCATTCGCCCAGCCACAGTTCGGCGCGCTTTTCCAGCCAGCTACGGCTGACCGGCCCGGAATGCTGTTCGACGATGCGGCCCTCCGGGTCCAGCACGAACATGGTGGGGTAGCCGACCAGGCCCCAGCTCCTGGCAAGATCGTTGTCGCCCAGCAGCACCGGGTAGCGCACCGCGTATTCTTCGACGAAGGGTTCCACCACTTCGGCGCCCTGGTGATCGGTGGCGATGGCGAGCAGCGGCATGCGCTTGCCGTACTTTTCGTGAAAGGCGTTCAGCACGGGCACCTGTCCGACGCAGGGCGCACACCAGGTGGCCCAGAAGTCGATCAGCACCGGCCGGCCCCGGTACTCGGAGAGCACCAGCTTGCCGCCGTACAGCCGCTCCAGCATTTCATCCACCGGCTCTCCCCGGGCTTCCCGGGTGGGCCGGTCGTACACGGTGCAGCCGGGCGAGTTCGACACGAACACGTAGAGCACGAGCAGCACGAAGGGCATCCAGTAGAACAGGCGGAAAACGCGCAGGAAGTTCACAGCAACCATTCCTCCAGTTTCAGGGCGAAGTCGCCCAGGAAGGAAAAGTAACGGTTCAGATCCGTCAGCCGGTCGCTCATCACCAGCACGCCGAGGAGGGTCAGCAGCACGCCGCTGACCACTTCGATTTTGCGCAGGTGCGGGAGCAGCCGCTTTTGCGTGCGCAGCACCCGCTCCATGCTCCAGCCCGCCAGGAAGAAGGGCAGGCCGAGGCCGGCCGAGTACACCGCCAGCAGGCCCATGCCCTGGTAAACCGTGTCGTGCGAGCCGGCGATGGCGAGGATGCCGCTCAAAATCGGCCCCACGCAGGGCGACCAGCCGAAGGCGAAGGCCGCGCCGGTCAGGTAGATGCCGAGGCGGCCCGGCGGCCCGGCGCCATGGAAGCGCGTGTCCCGGTACAGCAGGCGGATCGGCAGCCAGCCGATCAGGTGCAGGCCCATCAGCACGATCACCAGCCCCGCAATTTGCAGGGGCGATATTTCGAGGCCGAAGAGATCGAAGCGGGCGCTGCGCAAAAACTGCCCGACCACGTTGGCGCCCGCGCCCAGCAAGACGAACACGGTGGAGAAGCCCGCGACGAAGGCGGCGCAGCCGAGCAATACGCGGCGGCGCAGCTCGCGCGGCGCTTTGCTTTCGCTGCGCAGCTCTTCCACGGTGAAGCCGGACACCAGTGACAGGTAGGCGGGCATCAGCGGCATGACGCAGGGCGAGAGCACGGAGACCAGGCCTGCGCCGAAGGCGGCGGCAAGCGAGGCGAATGTCATGTCCATGTGTGGCTCCGCGGCATCACGGCGCGCTGCGCCGCGTGCCCGGCAAAGCAAGGGGGCGGGCGCCCGCAAGGCGCAGGGCGAGGCCGCACACCCGTGAGTATGACGCGGGCGCGCGCCACGTCAAAAAACGCGCTTGCTGTCGAGCAGAATCGTCACCGGCCCGCGGTTCACCAGGTGCACGTCCATCATCGCCTGGAAGCGCCCCGTGATCACAGGCGCGCCCTCGCCGCGCGCGGCCTCGGCCAGCGCGTCGATCAGGGTCTGCGCCTGTTCGGGATTTGCGGCGGCAGACCAGGAAGGACGGCGGCCCCGGCGCACATCGCCCATCAGGGTGAACTGGGAGACGATGCCCAGCGCCCGGCCCGCTTCCAGCAGCGACTGGTTCATGCGCCCTTCGGCGTCTTCGAAAACGCGCAGGCCGCACAGCTTGCGCGCCAAAAGCGCGGCGTCTTCGGGCCCGTCGCCCTTCGCCACGCCGACCAGGGCCAGCAGCCCGTTGCCCATTTCGCCGACGATCTCGGCGCCGACCTCGATGCGCGCCCTGCTCACCCGCTGCGCGACGGCGCGCATTCAGCGCTGCGCACAGGGCGCGGCATTCGCCGCGCCCTGCCTTGCGGGGCCGGGAAATCGCGAAGTCGGTGACAGCATGTGCGGACATGTTACTCTATCCGCGTGCCGCATCCCTTCTTCGATTCTGCGCTGCCGCTGGTGTTCGCCCACCGCGGCGCCTCCGGCGAGCTGCCCGAAAACACCATGGCGTCGTTTCGCCTGGCAGAGGAGCAGGGCGCCGATGTCTTCGAGACCGACATCCACCGCACCAGGGACGGCAAGATCGTCGCTGCGCACGACGACAGCCTGGAGCGCATGACCAACGGCCGGGGCCTGCTGGCGGAGCACACCTGGCAGCAGCTTCGCGAGCTCGATGCCGGTTTCGGCTTTGCGCGGGAAGGGCAAGAGGGCTTCCCCGAGCGCGGCAAGGGCCACCGCATCCCGCTGCTCTCCGAACTCTTCGATGCCTTTCCGGATGTGCGCTTCAACATCGAGCTGAAGCAGAGCGACCCGGAGCTGGCGCAGGGTCTGGTGGACATGGTGCGCGGCGCGAAGCGCGAAGAGCGGACTCTTGTGACCGCGCAGAACGACGACGCGATGGCGATGCTGCGCGATGCCGTGCAGCGCGCCGGGCTGGGCGCAGCCCTGGGCGCCAGCCGGGGCGACGTGGTGTCCTTTGTTCGCGCGGCGGAGGCCGGCGCCGCGCCGCCACGGGAACTGATGGCGCTCCAGGTACCGCCGCTGTTCGGCGAGCAGCCGCTGGTGACGGATGCCTTCGTGGAATACGCACATCGCCACGCCCTTTCCGTACACGTCTGGACGATTAACGAAGTGGACGAAATGCGCGCGCTGCTCGACCTCGGCGTGGACGGGGTGATGAGCGATTACCCGGCCAAGCTGCGCGCCCTGGTGGATGCGCGGGGATAAGAAGTGGTGCGATGCTCGGCACGGCGCGTGCGTCTCGCCACCGCCTGCATCGGCAACACCACCTGAGACCTAAACGCCACCCGAATCCGTATCTACACACACATGCCTCGAATTGAGACGAGACATGCGTGAACATTTTATACTATCACTATCGTCGGTGATTATCACTTTTATGGAAACGCAATCTGGATGAGTATTTGTTTTGTCGCGCCTTGATGGGTTCGCGGGGTTGAGAAGTGGAGCGGGACTCGGCACGGCGCGTGTATTTTGCAACATCACCATCGTTGGTAAAT
>CAZJXU010000045.1:0-2263 GCA_964550095.1 uncultured Spirochaetales bacterium
CGAAGCGCCCGTGAAACCCGCGCCACCACCGTACCTGCCACCGCCTGCGAACGATGCAGCGCCGGCGCCGCTGAACCTTCCGGTCGATGACAAAGAGTCAGGTCCGCCGCCGCCGCCCGCGAACGAGGAAGCGCCCTTGAAGTTCGCGTCGCCGCGGTCGCCGGACCACGCGCCCGGTGCATCACCGGACGTGGTCGGCTGCCGTCGGTATTGCGTGTCCGAAAAACCGGCGCCGCTGTCATCGCCGGACCAAGCACCAGGCGCAGACAACGAAGAGCCGGCCCGGTCGCCGGCATATCCGCCGCCGTCGCCGCCGGACCAGGCGCCGGGCGCCGACGACGAAGAACCGGGGCCGCTGCCGCCTGCCCCGCCGCCGCTCCGAGGAAACCTCACGCCCAGCACGTCCGCCACGCCGCGCAGCGTGCGCGCGCCGCGGCTGCGCTTTGCCTCCCGCCCGCGCGGCGCACGGCGCATCGCGCCGAGCGGGATGCGCCTACCAGACACCGAAATATACGAGGCGCCGAGCGAGTCGCTGGTCACCTCGAAGCGATCCTCGATCACGTCCAGCGTGCTCATCGCCACCGAGCGGCCGAAGCTCGCCAGCGCATACTTGAAGGCGTGCTGAACATCTTCGCCGAACAGCAGCTCGATAAAGCTCACCGAAACACTCGAAGGCTCGCCCGGCAGCACGCGCTCCGGCAGAAGCTCCGCATCGATGAAAACCCTGATTCCCTCTCCTGCGCCGTGTTCGTCCACGCGGTCGCGCAGCACGCGCAGCACGAAGTGCTGCTCCGTCTCTTCGGGGCCGAACACCAGCTCCGTGAGAACACCGTCGTAATCCTCGCGCCCGGCGCCCCCGACATGCTCGACAGTCAGCGGAATGCGCACTTCCCGCTCGGGCGGCGCATCCAGTTCCAGCGTGATCTCGTGAGAGCGCCCCTCGGCAATCTCCAGCGACGCTTCCCGGAAAGACACCTTCACCAACGGGTCGTCGTCGTCGTGGATCAAAATCTGCTGCGCATTGCCCTGCACCTCGATCTCTTCTTCCAGCACCCGGGCAGTGACCAGAATCCACTCGTCATCGTCATCCACCTCGTCGTCCAGCACCTCCACCTGCACCGGGTTCAGCGCGCCGAGCGCGCCGACCGGCACTTCGATGGTTTCGCTGCTCACGCGGTAGTCCTCGTCCAGCGTCGCATTGCCGCCGAACGCAAGCGCTATGGTGCGCGGCGCCGCAAAGGCGCTGCCCCGCACCTCCACGCCAAGCGTCGCAACGCCCTGCGGCGTGCCGGCGTCCGCTTCCGAAAGCTCGCCCGGCGCAATATCCAGATGCAGCTCGGGCAGGGTGTCGTCATCCAGAATCACCACCTGCACTGCATGCCTGCCCCCGGGCTCCGCGGGCGGCGGCATGACAGTCAGCGGGCGACGCTCGCTCCCGCCCGTCACGTTAGACAGGGCGAAGGTGAAGCTCCGGTCGCCGTCGTACAACCTGTTGGGGAGGGTGGCAACGCGCACTTCGCGCGGCGCTGCATCCGTCTCCGTGAAACGCAGCGTTCCCGCTTCTTCGCTGTAATCCCGCCCCGCTTCGGCCGTCCCGTCCTGCGTGGCGTAGTCCAGCGTTATCTGCCCCTCCGGCAGTATGCCCTCGGGAAGCAGCGACACGCGAAACACCGCGTCATCGCCTTCAACAATGCCCGACTCCGACGGACCTTCCAGCACCAGCATAATCGGCCCGTTGGCCGCGATGATCGCCTGGGCCGTGGCCGCATCATCCGCAATGCGCACGCGGCCGTCGAAGTCATCGCCGGAAACGGCGCCCAGGGTGACATCGAAACGCTCATCGTTTTCCGAAATGTCATCCCTGAGCGTGGATACCGAAAGGGTTGCTTGCGCCAGGTCCGGCGGACGCGCGAAGAGTTCCACGGTTTCGCCGGGCGCGGCGGTGTAATCCTCGCCGGCCACCGCGCCTGCGTCCGAAGTGAACCACTCCACCAATACAGGGGCGCCATCCACCGGGCTGGAAAGACGCACCGTGAATTCCGCAGCATCCCCTTCGTCCAGGGGCGCCGCCGGTCCCGCAAGCGTAATCAGCGCTTCGTCGTCATCGATGATGCGCAGCGCCGCGCCTGCGCCATCCACGGGCAAGGCGTCCGGCCTGCCCGAAGCAGCAAAGTCGCCTGCAGGCCAGCGCAGTGAAGCCGTGGCGCGCCCGCCGCCGCCCAGATCGATCGACTCGCGCTCCACCACCTTGTCGTCTTCAGGA
>CAZJXU010000046.1:0-4572 GCA_964550095.1 uncultured Spirochaetales bacterium
CAGTCCGGTGGGCCGGCAGGGCCGTCATGCCGTCCAGCATGTGTTTGGACGCATACGAGCGGTTTCTACTTGAGAGGTCCGATTTCCTCCGGGGAAATTATCCACAGGGGGAGGTCAGAACAGGGCGCTTTGGCGGGTAGGAGGATCGCATCCGCCGCCCCGCCCCTTAACTTGCTAAACACCCCGGTGCGCGCCTGTGAGTCCTGTGCTCAGGCGGCGCCCCTGCTTTCGAGCCCGGGAGGAAACCATGTCCCAGCCTGTTGCCGGCGCCGGAGGGCGGCCCCTGGCGGTGCTTGTCCTGGCCGGGGGCCGGGGCCGCCGCATGAAGTCGCGCCTGCCGAAATCGCTCCACCCGGTTGCAGGCAAGCCGATGCTGGCCTGCGCGCTGGATGCCGCGGCGGAACTGGCTCCAGAGCACACGCTGGTGGTGCACGCGCCGAACGGCGCCGCGTTGCGCGAGGCATTCGCCGAGCGCGCCCGCTTCGTGGAGCAGGACGAGCCGCGCGGCACGGGGCACGCGGTGCAAATCGCCCTTCCCGAGCTCGCGGGTTTCAGCGGCGAGCTGCTGGTGCTCTACGGCGATTGCCCGCTGCTGCGTCCGCAAAGCCTGCTGCGTTTGCGCGAGACACGGGCGCAAAGCGGCGCGCCGCTTGCATTGCTGACTTCTCCCGAGCCGCTGCCGGGGCGCGTGCTTCGCGATGCGCAGGGCCGCGTGGAAGCCATCGTCGAAGAAAGCGACGCCACGCCGCAAGAGCTGGAAATCCGCGAGGGCAACACCGGCGTGATGCTGGCGGAGATCGAACACTTCTCCGCTTTGCTCGGCGATCTCGATACAAATAACAAACAGGGCGAGTTGTACCTGACCGGCCTGGTGGCGTTGACGCGGCGCCGGGGCCAGGAGGTCTGCGCGCTGCGTCTGGACGATGCGGACGAGGCGCTGGGCGTCAACACGCGCAGCGAGCTGGCGCGCGCCTGCGCCGTGCAGTTTCGCCGCAATGCCGAGGCGCTCATGGCCGAAGGCGTCACCTTCGTGGATCCGAATGCCGCGTATATCGATACCGGCGTTCGCATCGGGCGCGATTCCGTGATCGAGCCGGGCGTGGTGATCACGGCGCCCTCCCGGCTGGGCGAAGGCGTGCACGTCAAGGCGCACAGCGTGGTCGAAGCCGCGCTGCTGGGCGACGGCGTACAGGTGGGGCCCAGCGCGCACCTGCGCCCGGGCGCGGAAGTGGGCGCGGGCGCGCGCATCGGCAACTTCGTGGAAGTCAAGAACAGCACGCTGGGTCCGGGCGTCAAGGCCGACCACCTGGCCTACATCGGCGATGCCGAAGTGGGGGCCGGCGCGGCCATCGGCTGCGGCGCGATAACGGTCAACTACGACTGGGAGCAAAAACATCGCACGGTGATCGGCGCGGGCGCGCGCATCGGCTGCAACGCCAACCTGGTTGCGCCCGTGGAGCTGGAGGCGGGCAGCTTTGTGGCGGCCGGTACCACAGTCACCAAAAAGGTGGGCGCCGGGGAGCTGGCGGTCGGCGGGCCTCGTCAGAAGAACCTGAAGGGCTGGGGCAAGCGCCGCCGACCGAAAGACACAGGCGCCAAAAAGGGCGAAGAAGGCGAACAGGGCGAAGACGGCTAAGCTGCCTGCGCCTCGCAAAACGCTTTGCAAAGAAGGGGAGAAGTTCCGCATGTGCGGCATTGTCGGATACACGGGTTTGCAGCGGGAAGCGCAGGAGATCCTGCAAAGCGGCCTGCATCGCCTGGAGTACCGCGGTTACGATTCCGCGGGCGTGGCGATATGGGACGGCGCTGCTCTGCAGGTGCGTCGCGCGGTCGGCAAGCTCGCCAATCTGGATGCGCTGCTGACGGCCCAGCCGCTCAGCGGTCGCACCGGCATCGGTCACACGCGCTGGGCGACCCACGGCAAGCCCACCGAAAAAAACGCGCACCCGCACCGGGTGGGCAAGGTGGCGCTGGTGCACAACGGCATTGTCGAAAACATCCGCGAACTCCGCGCTGAGCTGCGCGCCGAAGGGCGCGAAGCGGAATCGGACACCGACACCGAGCTGGTGGCGCAGCTCATCGATCGCGAGCTGGCTGCAGGCGCCGATCCGCTCAGCGCGGTGCGCGCAGCCGCCGCGCGCCTGGTCGGCTCCTACGCCTTCGCCGCGCTGTGCAGCGACTTCCCCGACATGATCGTGGTCGCCAAGAACGGCGGCAGCCCGCTGGTGCTCGGCCCCGGCGAAAACGAGGCCTTCCTGGCCAGCGACATTGCGGCCATCTTGCCCTACACGCGCCAGTTGCTGTTCCTGGAGGACGGCGAGTTCGCCGTGCTCTCGTCGCAAGGCGTGGAGATCGTGGATGGCGAGGGCAGGCTGCAAAGCCGCGAGCCGCGCACCGTGCAGTGGGACCCGGTATCAGCCGAAAAGGGCGGCTACGACCACTTCATGCTGAAGGAGATTTTCGAGCAGCCGCGTGCGATACGCGACACCATCGGTACCCGTCTGCGCGAAGACCAGCTCGACATTGACCTCGACGGCATCGACCTCTCGCCCGCACGCGCCAAGACCATCGAGCGCGTGACCCTGCCGGCCTGCGGCAGTTCCTACTACGCCTGCCAGGTCGGCAAGTACCTGGTAGAAGAGTTCGCGGGCCTGCACGCGGATGTCGATCTCGCCAGCGAGTTCCGCTACCGCAAACCGGTGCTGGACCAGAACTGCCTGGTGGTTCCCGTTTCGCAGTCCGGCGAAACGGCAGACACGCTGGCCGCACTGCGCGAGGCCAAGGCCCACGGCGCGCGCGTGCTTTCGATATGCAACACGCGCGATTCCACCATCGCCCGCGAGAGTCACGACGTGCTCTACACCGTGGCCGGCCCCGAAATCGGCGTGGCCTCCACCAAGGGCTTCACCACCCAGTTCGTTGCGCTGTACCTGCTCGCGCTCAAGCTCGGCATTGCCCGCGGCGTGCTGGACGAAGCGCGCATCCGCCATGCGCAGAGCGATCTGCGCCGCCTGCCGCGCATGGTGGAGCAGGCGCTCGCGCAGAGCGCGCACATCGAAGCGGTGGCGCGCCGCTTTTTCCGCGCTTCCAACTTCCTGTTTCTGGGCCGCGGCGTGATGTACCCGATCGCGCGGGAAGGCGCGCTCAAGCTGAAGGAAATCGCCTACATCCACGCGGAAGGTACGGCCGCCGGTGAAATCAAGCACGGCCTGATCGCGCTGGTGGATGAAAACGTGCCGGTGGTGGTGATCGCCAACCAGGGCTCGGTGTACGAGAAGGTGCTTTCCAACCTGGAAGAGGTGCGCGCGCGTGACGGGCGCATCATCGCCATTGCGGGCATGGACGATGCCGCGATAGAAGAGCGCGTGGACGCCGTGATCCGCATCCCCGAAATGAGCGGCCCGCTGACCGCCTTGCTCGCAACCATTCCCATGCAGCTCCTGGCCTACCACGTCGCGGCGCTCAAGGGCACGGACATCGACCAGCCGCGCAACCTCGCCAAGAGCGTCACGGTGGAATAAATCTCGTAGGGGTAGTTTTTAATGAAAATACATGCCTCCTGTGCCAACAGAAACCGATGATTTCAACAACATTTAGTATTGAATTCCCGACAAATAGTTACTTCCAGCGATGTCTTCAAATTTACTGAAGATCCAGCTCTGTCCATCTTCGTGACACTTATCCTTGACCCTGATGACAACTTTCTTCGCGCCTTCCAAGGACTTAACAAAGCCCTCTACGGTATCTACTGAACCATCTTCCAGAAATGCCGCCTCTTTATCAGTTGACGGATTCCCAGTGAGGGACAACACCTTTCCGCCATCTACTCTTATCTGGACGTTTCTCCATCCACTATGTTCCATCCAACTACCAGAGTCACCGCAGGTCGTAAATATCGGGCCAGGGAAAACCCAATAAACTTCGTACTTTTCGGGTGTGCTTTCGTGGTACCGGACACCTAGCGAGCCTTGTCTCGGTGCGGTAATGGCGGATATAAACGTTTCAGTATCGTCGAAGTCATCAACGCTGACTTTCGAATTCCACTTGGCAGGCTCTGCATTCGCAGACGCAATGAACAAAACAAGAATGAGAGCGACGAGAAAGGTGATGCGAGTGATCATTGGAACTCCCTTTGCACTTCTGCGTTTAGTGCGTCTGTTTTTCGTTGCTGGAGGGTTCGAAGCATCTCGCCCAAGTTTCCCGAAACGTTGAAGTGCCTCGTCCCATGAGAATTGTTGCATTTATCCATCACTTCAATGTCGAGTTTGTCTGCCTTCGAGAAATCATCGATAGCAGTTTCGGGAAGAGATTGCACGCCGAACATAAACAGTATTCCTGACTTTTCTATTCCAGTCTCCTCGTGATTTCCCACCAGCATATTTGCTGAAAGTTCGAACGAGTTCACCACCTCTTCTTGATGCTTGGCAGTGAAAGTGAGGAAAGTGCTAAACGGAGTAAGTCCCATCTCAGTTTTTTCACCCTCGGATGCCTGGCACGCACCAATGAATTCAGTCGCTTCGAGCATTAGCGTAAAGAAGAAATTTTCCTTACCGAAAAGAGCAAGTCGCGATG
>CAZJXU010000047.1:0-21965 GCA_964550095.1 uncultured Spirochaetales bacterium
TCGGCGGGCAGCGCTTCGACAAAGAGGAACTTCTGTTCCAGGTGCTCGGCCATGGCCTGCAGGTTCAGGGAACGCCGGGCGCCGGCTTCGCCCGAACCCAGCACGAAGAGATCGCTGCCCTGGTAACGCGCGAGCGAGAGCGTCGCGCCGCTGCGTTCGCGCAGGGCGCGCACCGCGAACTGCAAATCCAGATGTTTGGGAACTTCCGCGCTCACCAGGGCCAGCGCGCCGAAGTGCATAAGACCCGGCCTGCATTCTGCAGCCCAGTCGAGTTCTTCGGGGCGCGGGGGTTTTGGCGCGCGCACGGCCTCGTTGCCGAGTTCGGAGGTGCGGCCTGCCAGCAGCGGCTCCAGTTCTGCCTGCAGCTCGCCGCCCTGCTGCGCCAGCTCGCCCAGCCGGGACCACCAGGTAAAGCCCCAGCGCTCGAAGTCGTAACGGGTGAAGCTCCCGGAGACCAGATCCACCAGTCGCTCTGAAAAACGGTTGCGCCGCTTGCAGTAGTCCACCACGGCGGGCAGCGAGCTAACGGTGTTCGGACGCACCTGCACGTAGGCTTCTCCGAGTGCATCTTCCAGCGCCCCCACGTCTTCGGGCGGCCAGTCGTGGTGGTCGAACCACATCAAACGCCCCTTGTACAGGGAGGCGGCCTGCACGACTTCCCGCACCGGCCTGGCGCTGAAACCCACCACGTAGATGGGCGTGTTGCGGCCGAAGTCGGTGGCGATGTTGCGGAAGAATGTCATCAGTTCTTCCTGGGGATACACCCAGATCCCTTCCAGCCGGCGGCTCTCGCGCGCCAGCAGCAGGGCCGCCGTGATCGAATCGCGCTCGGCCAGGGCCAGCAGCGCGGCGCGTCCGCGCGGCATCTCTGCCGCGGCGGGAGCATCGTCTGCGTCCTCGGAGAGGGCCTTCAGGGTTCCTTCGGCGCGCTTGCTGCGGCGCAGTTCCCGCTCGCGCAAAACCGGGTCGTCGCCGTCATCGTTATCGTCGTCGTCCGGGCCGGGCTTTGCCGCGCCGCCTTGCTGCGCCATTCCGCCGTGCTGCGCCGTGCCGGACGCCGCTTCCCCGCCCGTTCTGTCAAGCCCGGCGATGCGCCCGTCGCCCGAAGCGATGTCGTCCGCCGTGTCTTCCTCCGCATCGTCTTGCGCCGCCGCATCCGCCGGGTCCGCATCTCTTTCGCCTGCAGCCGCGGCGCTGCCCTGCAGCGCGGCGCCCTGCCGGCCGCGCCGACCCCGGCCCCGGCGGCGCGCGCTGCGCGAAGAACGCCTGCCCTCGCTGCCGGCTTCGTGCGGTTCGTCGTCGTCGATGTCAAACATCGAAAACTCTTCGTCGCCGCTTTCCGCGCTCTCGCCATTTTCCGCCGCTTCGCCGCGTGATGCGCTGCGCCGACGCGTGGCAGCCATGCGCGTGCTGCGGCGTCGGCGACCGCCCTGCCCTGCCTCGCCGCGCGCGTGCGCCTGCCCTGCATGTGCGGCGTGTGCGGATGCGGCGGAGGTCGCGCTGTCGGCGGCGGCGGGCGCTGCCGTGTCACCGGAACGCGCCGCTTGCCCTTGTACCTGCCCCTGCCCCGCGCCGGCGGCGACCGGGCGGCGAGCGTGCGTCCCGCCCGCGTCGAGTTCGCTGAAGTGGCCCTTGGAGCCTGAGAGCTTGAAGAGGCTGAGCGGCAGGCCGATTTTCTCCAGCACTTCCAGCGCGACGGCGTCGAACTCCTGCGCGGAAATCACCAAAAGCGGCGGCGCGCCGATGCGCACCGGGGCGGAAACGCCCTCCAGCGCCACGCCCAGTATCGGCTCCAGCGCCAGCGCGCCTTCCAGGATGTCGCACAGGGCAGGAAGGTCGAGCCGATCGCGCACGGCGATCATCACGCCCGCGCCGTCGTTTCCGGCGCCCACCACGTCGATGGCGGAGGCCGCGCCCGCGGCGGGCCACAGCCGCCACTCGCCAAGGCCGATGTGCTCTGCAAGGCGTACCGACGAGCGCGCACGCAGGCCCTCTTCGCCGTTGCGCACCTTGCGGTCTTTCAGGCGCCGGGGGACGTCTCCGCCGAGCCGGCTGAGCGCGGTGTCGAGTTTGCCGGGCTCGTCCGCATCGATCAGGAAGGTTTCGGCGCGGTTATTGAAGGACTCGATCTGCACCTGGTCGCCTTCCGCGGAGAGCCGCGCCAGGGGCTGCGCTGCTATCACCAGTTCCAGGCCGCCGCCGGCTGCGCGCACCGCGCCGCCGTGCCGGACCGCCAGGCTTTCGAAACCCGCCCGCGCGGCGTGGAATATCTGCCGCATGCGCGGATTTTTGAACTGCGCTTCCAGGCGCTCCATGGAGACCACCAACTGCAGGGGCTCGAAGCGGCGCGCATCCGGCTCGGCGCCGTTCAGGATTAGCGGGCGCACCGGCACGGCGTCGAGGGCGTCGCACAGGCCGAGGCTCGCGGCGCTCCAGCGAGGCGCGGCGGCCACGGTGCGGCCCGGGTCTGCGCCGAGCCGGTGTGCGGCCAGCACTGCTGCCAGCAGGGCGCGCGTGGCGCCGGACGCGCTGACCGCCACCAGCCAGCTTCCCTCTGCGCCCTCGGCCCGCACCAGGCGGGCGAAGTCCGCCGGAATGTCGGGCTGTTTCACTTCCTCGAAGCTCTCGACGGGCAGCATGCCGACGGCCTGCTGCACCCAGGTGTCGTCGGTCGCCTCACCCCTTCTGCGCCGGCGGTTGCCGAAAAACATCAATTTCTTTCAGACCTCCTGTGACTTATCAACGGACGTGGTCAACCGCCATCGATATTCTGCGTTCTTCCTGCGGAGTTGGCGGCGGTCGGCCCTAGCGGCTGCGGGATGCCTATCTATCCCTTGCGACTCGAGGCTGCGTTACGGCGCCGGGCCTCGTGAACCCGGCGTCTCGTACAGCCGGCGGCGGTCGGCCCTGGCGGCTGCGTAGCCGCCAAACAATTTCGCACAACTGCCGCGCTTCGTCCACCAGGCCAAAGCCCGTGAGCCGAGCCGCACGTACAGCCGCCGGCGACCTTCAGCGGCAGGTACACGAGATTAGCAGATCGGCAGCGTCCTGCGCCCATTCAGACCCAATTCAGGACAATACCAGCCCCGGCGTCATCACTCCGCGCCTTCCCGGCGCAGCACCTCCTCCAGCGCGCGGCGCGATTCGGCGTCGATTTCGTCGTGGAGGCGCCCCTCCTGCGGGCGCAGCCAGAGCATCAGCGCGACCACGGCGAGCAACAGGGCCGTCAGGACGATGATCCTGCGCATGTCTCCTCCTTGCGCGCACGGCGCGGCTTTTCATGTCGATGCGGGCTGTACGGGACGCTGGGCTTTCGGGATTTTGCCCGGCGACCGGCTCGTGACAGCCCTGCTGGACTGGTTGGTGGCTGCGTGGCCGCCAGGGCCGGCCCGCCGCGTGTTGCCGGCGCGAACATCGGCACGACCGGCCCCAATTCAGGACGACACAAGCTACCATGTTCGCCGATGTCCGAAACACCCAGGCTGCTGCTGGGGCCCGGCCCCTCCAATGTGGCGCCGCGCGTGCTGCGCGCGCTGGGCGCGCCGCTGGTCGGCCACATGGACCCCGCCTTCATGGAACTGATGCGCGAGGTGCAGGCGCGCCTGCGTCGCCTGTTCGGCACGGAAAACGCCATGACCCTGCCGCTCTCCGCCACCGGCAGCGCGGGGATGGAAGCGGCCCTGGTCAACCTGCTCGAACCCGGGGACGAGATCGTGGTGGGGGTGGCCGGCGTGTTCGGCGAGCGTATGTGTGAAGTGGCGATGCGCTGCGGCGCACTCGTCACGCGGGTGGACGCGGATTGGGGCACGGCGCTGCCCGAAGCGGAAATGCAGGCGACCATAGAGCGCGTGAAGCCCCGGGTGGTCGCCTTCGTGCACGCCGAAACCTCCACCGGGGTGCTGCAACCGGCGCAGGCGATCGCCGATGCGGCGAAGGCGGTGGGCGCCTTCACCGTGCTCGACTGCGTCACCTCGCTTGGCGGCCTCGCCCTTTCCATCGACGCCTGGGGCATTGACGTGGCGTACTCGGCCACGCAGAAGTGCCTCTCCTGCCCGCCCGGCTTGGCGCCGATTACATTCAGCGAGCGTGCGCTGCAACACGTGCAGGCGCGCGGAAGGCCGGTGCAAAGCTGGTACCTGGATGTCTCGCTGCTGAGCGGTTACTACCAAGAGCAGCGCGTGTATCATCACACCGCGCCGATCTCGATGGTGTTCGCACTGGCCGAAGCGCTGCGCTGCGTGGAAGAAGAAGGCATGGCGGCCAGGGAAGCGCGCCACCGCCTGGCCGGCGCCGAGCTGATCGAACGGCTCGCGCCGCTGGGCTTTACGCCCCTGGTCGAAGCCGCGCTGCGCCTGCCCCAGCTCAGCACGCTCCAGCCGCCTGCGCGGGTGCTGGATGCAGGCGAAGCCTCCGTGCGCGCGCAGCTCCTGGAGAAACACGGCATCGAAGTGGGCGGCGGGCTGGGCGCCCTGGCCGGTGGCGCCTGGCGCGTGGGCCTGATGGGAGAAAACGCCTGCAGCGAGTCCGTGGACCGCCTGGAAGCCGCGCTGCGCGAGTTGCTTGACTGAAACGATGCACAAGAGCGGCGACCGGGGGCGTCCCGCAGCCACCCGGTCGCTCCCCGGCGGCCCGATCAAACGGGAGATACCACACGATCCACGATCACCTGCTCATCACCTGAAAGAATCGCCTTGCTACGCCTGGCGCTGAAGCGCTTTCAGTATCCACGTGCAAAATTCGGCCCGACTCGGCGGTTCCTTGTAGAGCACGGCCTGCTGCAAATTCGCATGGCTCGTACCTTCAACCTTATCAAGAACAAAACGTTTCCCACCGGGGCTGCTCGAATCGTCCTCGTACCGGTAAGACATGAAGATGATGTTGACCGTATCATCATTTTTCACATCGGGAGATCGCATGAAATCGGCCCAGTCGCAGATGTACTGGTAGAAAACATCCTGCACCACAGCCACAATCTTTGAACCCCAGTGATGATGAAAATATCCTTTCCGGATTAGCTGAGTAACAAATCGTTTGTACACGTTGCTCCAGTTCATACCGTAATTTTTCTTGCTCTCCATCTGCCGATTGTCAACAATCGCCTGGTAGGCGTCCTTCACCGTGCCGGTAATATCCATGGCTTGCAACTCGACGGAAAGAAAGCGATCAATCTCGCTGTCTGAACCCACGTCAGCAATCACGTAATCCACGGTTCCCAAACCTTTCATTGTTACCTCGCGTGCGATCTCAGGGTTTCCCGGTGAAGCGCCAGGCCAGCAATGCTCGATTACGTCCTTCAGAAAATCAACCTGGTGAAATCGTTTCGGACACAAGCAAACCTGCACGCCCTTATGCCAAACCGAACAGACGGGATATGTCTCCGAAGGCGATCCACTGCTTTTGGTGCACCTGGCTTTGACAAACGGGCAGGTGAAATCAGATTCCGACGGGTCGAAGCCTTTCACCGCCGGACGGCCAAGTACTTCGCCAATGTATTTTTCCGGATCATGCGACAAAGTCGAGTTCCTCCATTGATTTCCCGATTCTTTCCGTTCTCAGCGCGTTTGCCGCCGGCAGTATGGCTTCGGCCACATGCATGCCAAGCACCGGCGGCACTGCGTTCCCGACCTGGATGTACTGCTCGGTCCTGGGGCCCAAAAACCGAAACCAGTCTGGGAACGATTGCAGGCGCGCCGCTTCACGCACTGTCAGCACCCTGTCCTGGTCCGGATGGATAAAGGCCCCCCAGTGGAGATCACACTTGGTCAGAACGGTGCTGGACAAGCCGTTCGGGTGTAAACGGCCATAGCGCTTGGTATGATCACACCGCCGCGCTCGCTTCATGCCTGCAGGCAGAAGCTCGACGGGAATATCCCGCCAGCTCCCGCCTTGCGGAATATGCTTCATGCGCTCCAGGTTGATGGGGGCCAACTGCGGCGCGGAATGGTTATGCACCATTTTTTCCGATCCGCGCAGCATCGCCTGGTAGCTTGATTTCGCCTTGGTCCGATACCTCTTTGGCCCAGTATCCTCTCCATTCTCGAGAACCGGGAGATCGCTGATCGCTTCATTGACCGTCACGAAGGGCAGCAGTCCCTCGCCATGTGTCGGTTCAGGCCAATGGATGGGCAACCCCATCCGGTTGCCCAGAAAGAAAATCCGTCGGCGTTCCTGGGGAACTCCGTAACGTTCCGCATGCAGAGTCTGCACGTCGATCATGTAGCCCAATTTCGCCAGTCCGCTCAAGATTTTGCGCACCACCACGCCCTTCCCCGCCGAGGTGATGCCGGTAACATTTTCCATGACAACCCACTTGGGCATCAATCCTTCGACAATGCGAAGATATTCCTGAAATAGGTTGCTTCGCCGGTCATGAAGACCGCGTTGATGGTTGTACACGCTGAATGCCTGGCACGGCGGTCCGCCTATCAAGCAGTCCAGTTCACCTTTCTCCAGCCTTGCTGCCTTCAGAAAGTCATCTGCGCTGATATTCTCGATCGGCCCGGGAAAAAACTTCGCTTCCCGGTGCGTCGCTTCAAATGTCTGACCGGCATGAGGGTCAAAATCGTTTCCCGCCAGGATGCGGAAGCCTGCCTGCCGGAAGCCCTCCGACAGTCCGCCTGCTCCGCAGAACAGATCAATCGCGGTCTTTTCCATGGCCACTCACCCCCCTCTGCCCTGTCCCTGACTTCAAGCCCTGACTTCAGGCTGCCCGTGATGCGTCTCACCTCGCATCACCGACAGCGCCTTGCCACACCCTACATCACCGTTTCTGTCGAGTCAATGCTTTTGTATGCGTTCAATGCATGCCGGACGATTCGGGGCGCCCTATCAACGGATGGGGCCTGACTTACCAACGGACGGGGCCGACCGCTGCGTCGGCCCTATCGCTTGGGGCGACCGGCAGTATCGCCTGGGCCGGCCCGCCGACCACCCGCAGCGGCGAACCGGCCCTATCGCCCGCTCCGCCCCCAAAGTCCGGAAACAGGTAATAATGCACAGGAGGCGGCCATGTACACGCAGCACCCCGGCCTTGACGGGCGGGGCGCCGGGGGTACTCTCTGGTCGCTGCTTTGGGTTCCAGCCGGAAGCCGCGCCGAAGGTCGGCGCGCCCCGCCTGGACTCGAGGGAAGTGCCGTGAGAATCGGCCGCGGTCGCGCCACTGTGATCGGGCATCGGCTGTGACAGGAGCCACTGGTTGAACGCACGCTTGCGCACACTCGAAAGCGCAAGCGCAAAACCGACCGGGAAGGCGTCGCAGCCTGCTGTGCGTGCATGCACGCGCAGCGCCCGTAAGCCAGGAGACCTGCCCAGGCGGTAAACACCCCGAACTGCTCTCGCGATAAAGAGCGGTGCGGCGGCGATGGGCGTTCTCCAGGTCTCCCGGCCTTGCGCACGGGCGTGCAGTGCATGCCGCAAGCCGGGCCTCCCGAACCGGGCCGTTCGGCGAACCCCCGCGTCTCTTCACCCTCTTTCACGGGGGCGAAGGAGACGCAATGTCGAAGCGATGCATTCGTTTCGCCCGGGCAAGCCGCGCTTTGCTTCCCGGCATGGCCGTCATTCACACCGCCGGCGCGCGATTTCGTGCGCGCCGCAAAGGGCCGGTGGGCACACACAAAGCGCCGGCGCTCGCCGCACTCGCCCTTTTGCTGATGCTTCTGCCGCCCGGGACAGGCGCCACCGCCCGGGCGGAAGCGCCCCTCCCCACGGCGACGCAGACGCAAGGCGGAAGCGAGGGCGCCGCGGCGCCCGCCCCTCCGGCAGAGATGCAAAGCAAGCACGCGGGCGAAGCTGCGACTCCGGAAGACGCGCGCACGCGCTGTCGGCCTTTCGGGGCGACTCGCAGCAGCGCGCAAGGCGAACACGACGAACACGCCGAGAACCCGGAAAGCGCGCCGCGTCGCACACCCGGCGCTGCGGCAAAGGGCGTGGAAGAGCTGGTGGTGATCGGTCGCAGGCTGTGCGCAGGCCGGCTCGCCGAGCGCAGCGAAGCGATCACCGTGGTTACGCGCGAGCGCATCGAGAGCAGCGGCGCACTTTCGCTGATCGATGTGCTGCGCGGCGAACCGGGCGTGAGCGCCAATCGCAGCGGCGGCCCCGGCGCGCAGGGCAGCGTGTTTTTGCGGGGCTCTGGGGGAGAGCGCATCCAGGTGCTGATCGACGGTGTGCGCGTGGACGACGCGGCAGGCTTCAGCGGCGGCAAGGACTGGGCCGAGCTGCCCAGTGCGGGCATCGAGCGCGTGGAGATTCTGCGCGGTCCGCAGAGTACGCTGTTCGGCGCGGACGCCGGCGGCGGGGTGATCCATATCTTCACCCGCAGGCCCGGCGCGGAAAACAGCATCCGGCAGCGCGTCTCCTGGAGCGACGCGCGCGAGTTTGCGTTTTTCACGCGCATCGCGGGCGCCGCGGCCGAAGGCCGGCGCTACGCGCTTTCGCTGAATCACGAGCTGAGCGACGCCATCTCGGCCTACCGGGGCGAGCTTTCGCGAGGTGCCTTCGAGAAGGCGGAGCGCGACGAGATGCAGCGCAGCCTGGTCGGCGGCGAGTTCACCCTGCCCTTGCCGCGTGCGTGGCGCGGCACGCTGCGCGCGAGACACCTGGTGATGAACGGGGAGTACGACAGCGGCTTTCCGATTGACCCCGAAGACGATTCCTCCGAGCACGAGGTGCGCGATACGCAGTTCTCCCTGCACCTGGACCGGGAGCTTTCCGAACGCCTGCAAACGCGCCTGCAGTTCGCACACAGCGAGCGTCGGCGGGAGGACCGTGTCGGCGCGCGGAACGACCACACCCGTTCCCGGTCCCGGCAGGCGAGCTGGGTGAACGAGTTCACACCGGATGCGAACTTGCGGCTGCTGGGCGGCGTGGACTGGGAGCGCGAAGGGGGCGAGCGGCGCACTGCCTTTGACCGTCTCGACAAGGAGACGGGGCGCACGGGCGCGTTTGTGCGCGGGGACTGGCAGGCGTGGCGGCTCGCTGTGAACGCCGGCCTGCGCGGCGAGGAACACTCCGAGGCGGGCGAGAGCCTGACCTGGCAACTGGGCGCGCGGGTTTCGCTCACGGAGGCCCTGGACCTCGTGGCCTCTTACGGGACGTCGTTTCGCGCGCCGAACCTGTTCCAGCTTTTCAACCCCGCCTCCGGCAACCGGGAACTCGAGCCCGAAGAATCAGAAGGGGGCGACCTGGGGCTGCGCCTTTTGCCGCTGGAACTGCCGGGCGTAACCGTGCAGGGCGAAGTGCGCGCGTTTCGCCAGCGCTACCGCGAGATGATCGACTGGCGCAGCGCGCCAACGCCGCAAAACGCCTTTGCGGGCCGCTACTTCAACGTGGAGCGCGCCAACTACGAGGGCTTCGAATGGTCGCTTCATCTCTCGGCGCCGCCCTTCCGGCTCAGCGGCGCTTACACGCACATCGATTCGGAGAGCCGCAGCAGCGGCCACACGCTGAGAAGACCGAATACCGGCGCGCTGCGCCTCGGCGCAGACTGGCGCGATCTGCAGGCAGACGTGGGTTTGAACTACGTGGGCGCGCGCCTGGATTATCCTTCGATCCTCCTGCCTTCCTACCAGACTTACGATTTGAACCTGCGCTACCGCCTGCAGCGAAACCTGGCGCTGCGCATGCACGTCGATAATCTGGCGGACCGGGATTACCAGCACGTCAACGGCTACGGAACCCTGGGGCGCAGCGTTCGCTTCTCACTGGACTTCGACTTGTAGCGTGCGTGCCTTGCCAACGAACGGGGCTGACCGCCATTGACATTCTGCGTTTTTCCTGAAGAGTCGGCGGCGGTCGGCCCTATCGGCAGCGGGACGCTTACCCATCCCTTGCAACCTGGTGCTGCGTTACAGCGCCTGGTCACGTGGGCCCAGCATCTCGTAAAGCCGCCGGCGACCGGCCCTGACTTACCAACGAAAGTGGCCGGTCGCCGTCGATGCGCTGCATTTTTACCGCAGCGTTGCCGGCGACCGGCCCTATCGACCGCGGGCGCAGGCTTCTACCGCCTCCAGGTGCTGTTGCAATGCAGCACACCAGGCATCCGGCGCTTCCCGTTGCGGCTGGTGCCCCGCCTGCTCCAGCACGCACAGGCGGGCGCCGGGAATGCCCTCGGCCAGCACCCGCGCGGGTTCCAGGAAGTCCAGGTCTTCTTCGCCCACCAGCACCAGCACCGGACAGCGAATATCGCCGAGGCGCGGGCGCAGCGAACGCTGCTCCAGCATGGCCAGCGCCAGCGCTTCGTAGGCCGCGGGGTCCATGGCCTCGAGGCGACTGCATCGCCAATGCCAAAAACGCTCCGCGCCCAGCGACTCTTCCGAGCGCCGGTCCGCCGCGCTGCGCTGCGTGTCATCGGCCGCGCGCTGCTGCAGCAGTGCGGCCAGCGCGGACATCCCCGCTTCGCGCGCGATGCGACCGGCCTGGTCGAGTGCGCTCCGGTCGATGCCGCGAAGGGCCTCGGCGGAGGTGCTCATCAACACCAGTGAGGCCACGCGCTCGGGAACCGCCAGCGCCACGCGCAGCGCCAGCATGCCGCCCATCGAGTGGCCGAGCAGGTGCACCGGCGTGGGCGAGAGCGCCGCCAGCGCTTCCTGGAGATCGTCGGCCAATGCCTCCAGGGTGTAATCCTCGGCGCGCCCGGTGTGTGTGCTCTGCCCGTGTCCGCGCAGTTCCGGCGCCAGTATCGGAAAAGGCCCGGCGGGCAACACGCAAGGCGGGTCGAAGTCCGCCGCGCAGCCGCTCCAGCCGTGCACCAGCACCAGCGGCGCGTGCGGGGGACCGGCAGGCGCACGCAGGCGGCGGCAGGCAATCTCGATGCCGCCGGAAAGCGCGATGCGCTCCGTGCTCACGCGCCGTGCAACCTGGCGACGCGCGGCGTCGCGGCCAGCGCTTCGGCTTCGTACGCAAGCCAGGCGTCCAGGCGCCGGGAGAGTTCGGCTGCATCCTCGAAGTGTGCGGCCAGCTCGACATAGAGACGGTGGTGTCGCTGTTCCGCCTTCGCCAGGCGCCGGTAGAAACGCGCGAGTTCGCAGTCTTCGAAGGCATCCGCCAGCAGCACCAGGCGCTCGCTGCTGCGCGCTTCGATCACCGCACAGCACAGGAGGGTATCGACCAGGCGCGCGGGCTCTTCCGGGCGCACCCGGGCGTGCAGCTTGCCCGCGTAGGGGCTCGGGCGCTGGGGGGTGAAGGCGATGCCGAGCCGGCTTAGCTGCGCCAGCACCTGTTCGAAGTGGCCGAGTTCTTCGCGCGCCAGGGCCGAGAGCGGCGCTTGCAGGGCCGCGTGGTGCGGGTAGCGAAACAGCAGGCGCAATGCGGCCCCGGCTGCCTTCTTTTCGCAGTGCGCGTGATCGATCAGCAGCGCGGCGGGCGCCGCGCAGGCGCGCGGGGCCCACTCGGGCGAGGTGGCGGAGAGGAGTTTCAACACGGCCCGATGATAGCCCGTGCCGCGCCCGGCCCGGCTGCGCTATATCCCCGGCGGGCGGCGCGCGGTGCGCCGGTCGGTTGGCCCCGAGGTGCGGCGCGCCCCCGCTGCGGCGGGCGCGGCGCGCCGGATGTGCAGACGCCAAGGGGCCGCCTGCGCGTTTTGCGGATGCGCGAGGCATGCCGCGCGTCGCCCACTTCAGGACCCACACAAGTGAGGACACCCATGCACCCCGGCATTCACGCAGAAAAATATCCCGACAAGGCGGCGATTCGCCTTTTCCCCAGCGGCAAGACCGTCACCTACAAGGAACTCAACGACCGTTCCAACCAGGGCGCGCAGCTTTTGTACGCGCTGGGGCTGCGGCCCGGCGACCACATCGCGCTGTGCATGGAGAACAACGAGCACTTCCATGCAGTGTGCTGGGCGGCGCAGCGCTCGGGGCTGTACTACACGGCGATCAGCACGCGCCTCTCGCCCCCTGAAGTCGCCTACATCGTGAACGATTGTGACGCCAGGGTGTTCATCACCTCGGCGGCGCTGAGCCGGGAAAAGGGCGAGGGCTGGGCGCAGGCGCTGCCGGCCGGGGTAGAGGCCCGCTACGCCGTGGGCGGCGAGGCGCCCGGCTTCGAGAGCTGGGAGCAGGCCATCGCCGAACAGCCGGAAGCGCCCCTCGCCAAAGAACTGGAAGGCGCAGCGATGCTGTATTCCTCCGGCACCACCGGGCGGCCCAAGGGCGTCAAGCATCGCCTCAGCCTGGATGCGCTCGGCAAAATGCCGGTGATGGGCGCCCTGGTGCAGGGGGTGTACCAGGCCGACGAAAACTCCATCTACCTTTCGCCTGCGCCGCTCTACCACTCGGCGCCGCTCGGTTTCACCATGGTGTTCTTGCGCCTGGGGGCCACGCTGGTGGTCATGGAAAAGTTCGATGCGCACGATGCCTTGCGGCTGATCGAAGCGGAGCGCATCACGCACAGCCAGTGGGTGCCCACCATGTTCGTGCGCATGCTGAAACTGCCCGAGGAAGAGCGCGCGCGTTACGACATCTCCAGCCTGGCCGTCGCCATTCACGCGGCGGCGCCCTGCCCCGTTCCCGTCAAGGAAGCCATGATCAACTGGTGGGGCCCGGTGATCTACGAATACTACGCGGGCACCGAGGCACAGGGCTTTGTCATGATCAACCCGGAAGAGTGGCTGGCGCACAAGGGCTCGGTGGGACGCCCGGTGGGCGCCACACTGCACATCCTGGACGACGACTTCAAGGAGCTGCCCACGGGAGAGCGGGGGACCGTGTACTTCGAAAGCCCCGCCGTTTACGAGTACCACAAGGACCCCGGGAAAACGGCCTCGGCAAGGAGCCCGCAGGGCTGGAGCACGCTCGGCGACGTGGGTTACCTGGACGAAGAGGGCTACCTGTACCTGACGGACCGCAAGGCCTTCATGATTATTTCCGGGGGCGTCAACATCTACCCGCAGGAAACGGAAAACTGCCTGATCCTGCACCCCAAGGTGACCGACGTGGCGGTGGTGGGCGTGCCCAACGAAGAGTTCGGCGAAGAGGTGAAGGCTGTGGTGCAGCCGGCCCCGGGCGCAAGCGCCGGCCCGGAGCTTGCGCAGGAGCTGATCGACTGGTGCCGGGAGCGCATCTCCTCCGTCAAGTGTCCGCGCAGCGTCGATTTCATGGATGAGCTGCCGCGCCACCCCACCGGCAAACTCTACAAGCGGCTGCTCAAGGACCGCTACTGGGGCAAGAGCGATTCGCGCATTGTGTGAAGGCCGGTGTTGTTATCTTTTCGCCCATGAGCGACATCGGCCTTTCCCACGTGGCGCTGCCCGCGAGGGACCTTGCGGCGAGTGTTGATTTCTACCAGCGCTTCGCCGGCATGCACATCGTGCACGACCGCGTGGACCCGGCGGGCAAGAACCGCGTGGTCTGGCTTTCGGACGGCGTGCGCCCCTTTGCGCTGGTGCTGATCGAAACGCCGGATGTCCGGCACCCGCTGCTGCCGATCGCGCACCTGGGCGTCGGCTGTGCTTCGAAGCAGGAAGTGGACCGGCTGGTGGCGCTGGCCCGGGCGGAAGGACGCAAGGTGCGGGGCCCCAGCGATTCGGGCTACCCCGTCGGTTACTGGGCGCTGATCGAAGACCCCGACCGTCATACCCTGGAGATCAGTCACGGTCAGGAAGTTGGCAAGGCGACCGGCGCGGGCGAGAAGGCTGTACGTGACGCTGATCGGTAGTGACTGGACGCCGAAACGAAGCCGCTAAACTCACACAAGACGGCAGAGTGCCCCCCAGGCCGTCCGGGCCGAGGAGGAAACAAGACGATGTCGATCATGGAAGAGGTCTCCGGCTTGCTGACGCAGGCGATGAAGGCGCGCGACACGGTGCGCACCACTGCACTGCGCGGCGTCCGCGCCGCATTCCTGAACGAAATGAAGAAGGACGGCGCGGAGGAACTGCCCGACGAAAGCGCCATCCGGATTTTGCGCCGACTCGAAAAGCAGCACCAGGAGAGCATCGAGTCCTTTCGCGCGGGCGGACGCGAAGAGCGCGCGCAGACCGAAGCGCAGCAACTGGATGTCGTGCGGGAGTTCTTGCCCGCGTTGGCGGACGCAGAGCGCACCCGGATCTGGGTGCAGGCCGCCATCCAGGAGAGCGGCGCGCGCACGCCGGCCGACATGGGCCGCGTGATGGGCGCGCTGATGAAAGCGCACCGGGGCGAGGTGGACGGCAGCCTCGCCAAAGAGATCGCGGCAAAGCTGCTCGCCGGGTGAGGAAGGCAGCCGGTCCGGCACGCAAGGGCTGAGCGACTCGCGCCCGATACGCTCGGCCGCTCCAGGCGACGCTCGGCCCTGTTTCAGGACGACACGAGCCCATCCGTTGACGGGCCGGGGCACCGCCGGGTTACGAGCGCAGGTTCTCGCGCAGCGCCTCCAGGCTTTTGCGCAGGCGCCGGATGCTGCGGCGCGGGTCGCTGTCCGGGTCCAGGCCCTGCAGCCCGGCGTCGAGGGCGCGGCCGACGCCGATCTCGCGCAGTTTCTTGCGCGCGCCGGCGATGGTAAAGCCCTCTTCCTTGAGCAGGCGCTTGATCAGCTTGACGACTTCAATGTCGCGCGCGCGGTACAGGCGTTGCCGCGTGCGACTCTTGGGAGGAGTCATCCAGCGGAACTCGCTCTCCCAGTAGCGGAGTACGTGCGGCTTGACTCCCGTTATTTTGCTGACTTCGCCGATGCGGTAGTAACGCTTGCCCGCATCGGCGCTGTTCGCCGGGCGGCTTTGTGCAGAATCGTCCGCTTCGTGTTCGGGCATGCCCTTTCCCCTTCACGCCTTCGTAGCACGAAACACCTTTTCCGTGCAAAGACGGCCTGTCCCCCCGGCGGAGATGCCCGCCCGCGTGCGGCGCGCACGGGTCGCCGGGCCGTCGTCTCGCGCGGCCCAAACGCCGCTTCAGTGCGAAGGCTAATTCGCCTTCTTGTTCAGGCTGTCCTTCAGCACGCTCGAGGGCTTGAAGGTGAGCACGCGCCGGGGGGGCAGAACGATGGCTTCGCCGGTCTGCGGATTCCGCCCGCGGCGCGCGTCTTTCTCGCGCACCACGAAGTTGCCGAAGCCCGAGATTTTCACCACTTCTCCCGCAGCGAGCTTGCCGCGAAGAATCTCGAAGACACGGTCCACCAGTTCGGCCGATTCTTTCTTGGAAAAACCGAGCCGCCCGTAGATTTTTTCGATGATGTCGCCCTTGGTCACGAGGATTCTCCCTGCTTCGCTGCAGCGCCGCCGCGCAGCTCGGCGCCGAATTCCTGTTCCAGGCGCCCCACGACTCGCCGCACGGCCTTGTCCACCTCGGCATCGGTCAGGGTGCGGTCGGGACGTTGAAACACCAGGTGAAATGCCAGGCTGACTTTACCCTGCTCTCTGCCGCCGGGCCGGTAGCGGTCGAAGAACTCCACCGAGTGCAGTGCGGCCCCGCCCGTTTTCCGGATCGCATCCAGCAGCGCGCCCACGGGGACATCCTCGCCCGCCCACAGCGAAAGATCGCGCCGCGCGGCGGGGTAGCGCGAGACCTCCCGGTACTGTGCAGGCGCGCCGCGCAGGGCGCACAGGGCGTCCACGTCGATGACGAGCAGCGCAGCCTCTTCCACATCGAAAGCGGCGGCCGTTTCCGGGTGCACTTCGCCGAGCACGATCGGCGCGGACGCGGCGCCCTCCGCTTCGAAAGCGCCCGAAATTTCCGGGTGCAGGTAGGCCTCGCCGGCCCCGGCCCGAAAGCGCGCGTCCAGGGCGAAGTCGCCCAGCAGACGCTCCGCCGCGCCCTTGGCCTGCAAAAAACAGGAGGCGGCATCCGCGGCCTCCCCCGGCGCAGCAATGCCTGCCGCGGCGACGCCCGAGAGCAGGGCGACGGCCTGGACGGGCTCGGCGGGCAATTCGCCCGGGGCCTCCGGTCGAAACACCCTGCCGCATTCAAAAATGCGCAGGCGCGTGTTTTGCAGTTTCAGGTTGCGCGCTGCAGTGCGCAGCACGGAGCCAACCAGCTCGCCGCGCAGCAGGGGCAGTTCCGCATTGATGGGGTTGGCAAGGCGCACGCGCGCGCGCCGCGGGTCCCTTTCCGAAAGGCGCAGCGCGGCGGCGTCGCTCTCCGGAACCCAGGGCACGGTCATCACTTCGACGAGGCCCGACGCCACCAGGCTCTGCTTGACGTCATCGCGCGCCTTTCGCAGGCGCGGCTCGTGCGTTCCGGAAAGACGCGCGGGGGGCAAGGTGGGTTCGATGTTGTCGTAGCCGTAGATGCGCGCGACCTCTTCGATGAGATCTTCGGGCAGCCACAGGTCAGAGCGGTAAGCGGGCGGGGTGCAGTGCAGCGCCCCCGCTTCGCCTTTTTCGACGCTGACCTCGATGCGCTCCAGCAGTTCGGTCGCCTGCTCGCCCGAGAGTTCCACGCCGAGCAGGCGACACAGGCGCGCAGGCTCCAGGGCGATGCGCCCGGACCGGGGCAGAGCCTCCCCGCGCGCCTCGGCGCGGCCCCGTGAGACCTCGCCGCCCGCCAGTTCCACCAGCAGCCGGGCCGCCCGGTCTGCAGAGCGCGCCATGCCGTCCGGATCCACGCCGCGCTCATAGCGGTAGCTCGCATCGGTCGAGAGCCCGCAGAGGCGCGCGCTGCGACGCACCCGCGCGGGCGCAAAGTGCGCGCTCTCCAAAAGCAGGTTGACTGTCCCGGCATCGACTTCGCTTGCGGCGCCGCCGATCACGCCGGCCAGCGCAATCGCGCCATTCGCATCGCCTATCACCAGGTTTTCACCTGCGAGCACGTGCTGCGCGCCGTCCAGCGACTGGAACGCCTCCCCCTTTCGGCCCGCGCGCACGCACACCGGACCGCGCAGCTTGTCCAGGTCGAATGCATGCAGGGGCTGGCCGAACTCCAGCATCACCAGGTTGGTGACATCGACCACGTTGTTGATGCTGCGCAGGCCCGCCGCCTCGAGACGTTTTTGCAGCCACGGGGGAGAAGGCGCGACGCTGACGCCGCGCACGACGCGGGCCAGGTAGGCCGGGCAACCGGCCGTGTCTTCGATGGCGACCTCGATGTCGCCTGCGACGGGCCGTTCACCCTCCTGCACGTGAAAGTCGGGCAGGCGCAGCGCGCCGCCGAAGTGGGCGCGCACTTCGCGCGCCATGCCGAGCATGGAGAGCCAGTCGCCCCGGTTCGGCGTGATCTCCAGGTCCAGCACCGTTTCGCCCAGCTCGCCCGGCAGCGCTTCGGCCAGCGGCGTCCCGGGCGCGAAGTCCCCTTCCAGCAGCAGGATGCCCTCGTGGTCGTCGCCGATGCCGAGTTCGCGGGCGGAACAGATCATGCCGTTCGATGCGATGCCGCGAATCTTCGTGCGCTTGATTTTCATGCCGCCCGGCAGCGTGCAGCCCACCGGCGCCAGCGCCACCGAGCGCCCTGCCGCCACATTGGGCGCGCCGCAGATGATTTCCAGCGCTTCGCCCGCGCCCGCATCCACCTTGCAAAGCGAGAGGCGGTCCGCATTCGGGTGGCGCGCGCACTCGAGCACGCGGCCGACCAGCAGGCCCGCGAAGTCGGGGCCGCTTTGCAAAACGCTCTCCACCTCGAGCCCGGCCGAGGTGAAGCGTTCGACCAAGGCATCCTGCCCGGGCGAGTCGATCCACTCGGAGAGCCAGCGCAGGGGGACGCGCACTACAACTGCTCCAGCACGCGCACGTCGCCCTCGAAAAGCAACTGGATGTTGGGGATGCGGTGGCGAATCATGGCCGCGCGGTCCAGCGCCATGCCGAAGGCGAAGCCCTGCCAGCGGGCCGGGTCGATGTTGCAATTCTCCAGCACCTTCGGGTGGATCATGCCGCAGCCGCCCCACTCCATGAATTCCTCGCCCCAGGAAACGTCCATTTCCGCCGAGGGTTCGGTGAAAGGAAAGTAGTGCGCGCGAAAGCGCAGCCGCGCGTCTGCGCCGAAGAGGTGACGTGCGAAGGCGAACAGGGTCCCCTTGAGGTCGCCGAAGCTGACGCGCTCGCCCACGCAGAAGCCTTCGATCTGGTGGAACATGGGGTAGTGGGTGGGGTCCAGGTCGTAGCGATAGACCCGGCCAGGCACGATGAAGCGGAAGGGCGGCTCGAGTTTGCTCATGGCGCGAATTTGCACCGGCGAGGTGTGGGTGCGCAGCACCTGCTCCCGGCCTTCGGCGAACTCGCCCTCGACAAAGAAGGTGTCCTGCATGTCGCGCGCCGGGTGGTCTTTGGGGAAATTCAGCGCGCCGAAGTTGTTCCAGTCGCTCTCCAGCTCGGGTCCCTCTTCCACCGAGTAGCCGAGGCCCTTGAAAAAGTCGCACATGTCGCGCTCCACCCGGCTGACCGGGTGCAGGCAGCCGCGCGGCGCGGCGATGCCGGGCTGGGTGACATCGACCCCCTGCGTCTCGAGTTTGCGGCTCTGCGTCTCTCGCGCGAGGGCGCTCTTGCGCTCTGCAAAGATCGACTCGAGCGCTTCCTTGAGCGCGTTGGCTTCCTTGCCCGCGGCCGCGCGCTCTGCCTCAGGCAGCGCGCCCAGCTCGCGCAGCCGCGTGCTGACCCGCCCCTTCCGGCCCAGGAATGCAGCGCGCGCTTCGACCAGCTTTTGCAGGGAAGTGGCGTCGGCTGCTGCTTTGCGGGCCTCGGCGATGATGTCCTCGCTGTGCATGGCTCCCCGGTGCTCCTGTGCGCGGGTCTGCCGGCGCCGGGCCCGGCGCTACGCCCCGCTCTGCCCGGCTTCCCTGGCGATGCGGGCCAGCTCGGCGAAGGACTGCGGATCGGACACGGCCAGGTCGGCCAGGTTCTTGCGGTCCACGACAACGCCCGCCGAAGCGAGACCGTGCAGCATGCGGCTGTAGCTAAGCCCGTGCTCGCGGGCTGCGGCGTTGATGCGCACGATCCAGAGCGCCCGGAACTCGCGCTTGCGCTGCTTGCGGTCGCGGTAGGCGTAACGCAGGCCCTTTTGCACCGCCTCGCGGGCGGTCTTGACCAGGCGATGCCGCGTGCCCTGGTAACCCTTCGCCTCGCGCAGGATGCGCTTGTGACGACGCCTGCTGGTGACGCCGCGCTTGACTCTCGACATGAAGCTGCTCCCGGCCGGCGCGCGTGGCGCCGGCAAAAACCCGAACCTTTACAGGTAGGGGGTCATCTGCTTGACGCGCCTTGCATCGGCGGATGAAATTTCACCCGCTTCGCGCAGGTGGCGCTTGCGCTTGCTCGACTTCTTGGTGAGGATGTGGCGCCGGTTCCCCTTCTGGTAACGCAGCTTCCCCGTACCGGTTTTGCGAAAGCGCTTGGCCGCGCCCCGGTGACTCTTCATTTTCGGCATCGCTAACCTCCCGCCGGCCCGGACGCATCGTCCGCTTCGCCTCGTGTTTTTCCGCCCTCGCCTTCGCCGCCCTCGCCGCCTTTGTCGGCCCCGCCGTCGTCGCTCTCAGGCGCCGCCCCGGCGCCCGCCCCGGCCTCTTCCTCCACCTGGCGCTGCGCTTCCGCCTCCGCCTGCCTCAGCGGTTCAACGACCGCGCGGTTGGGCACCAGCACCATCGACAAAAAGCGTCCCTGCATCTGCGGCGGGTTCTCCACGCTGACCAGGTCGCCCAGCAGCTCCTGCACCTGCTGCAACTTGTCGTAGCCGTTCTTCCGGTGTGTCATCTCCCGCCCGCGAAACATCACGGTGACCTTGACCTTGTCGCCGTCGATCAGGAAGCGCCGCGCGTTCTTGAGTTTGAATTGCAGGTCGTGATCGTCTGTGCTGGGGCGCATCTTCACCTCTTTCATCGATGCCGCGCGGCCCTTGCCCGCCGCCTTGCTGGCCGCCGCCTTCTTCTTCTGTTCGTACTTGTACTTGCCGTAATCCATGATCCGGCAAACCGGCGGCTGCGCGCTCGGCGCCACCTCCACCAGGTCGTAGCCGCGGGAAGCGGCGATGCTCAGCGCCTCGTCCGGCGACATGGAACCGAGTTGCTCACCCTGTTCGTCGATCAGCCGGACTTCGCGCGCACGCACGTGCTCGTTGATGCGCGTCGTGTCCCGCTCCGGGGGTCTCTGGTCCAGTCGTCCTCTCATGTTCCCTTTTTGGCTGCTCGCCCGGAAATATCCCTGACAAAGCCGTCCAGGGCAAGTTCGCCCTCCGGCAGGCCGTGAACCGGCCGGCAGCGCAGCGAAACGGCGCCGGCCTGCTGCTCCCGGTCTCCCACCACGCACATCACCGGAACCTTCTGCAGCTCGGCCTCCCGGATGCGGTAATTCAGCTTCTCCGAGCGGTCGTCCACCTTGCTGCGCAGGCCCGCCCCGAACAGCGCCGAGTGTACCTGTTCTGCGTATTCCCGGTGGCGGTCCGCGATGGGCAGGATGACGACCTGCTGCGGACTCAGCCAGAGCGGGAAATCCCCCCCGGTGTGCTCGATGTAGATGGCCAGGAAGCGCTCGATGGAGCCAAGCACCGCCCGGTGCAGCATGGCGGGCCGGTGCTCGGCGCCGTCCCGGCCGATGTAGCGCAGGCCGAAGCGCTCGGGCATGGCCATGTCGTACTGGATGGTGCCCAGGGTCCAGACCCGGCCCAGCAGGTCTTCGAAATCGCACTCCACCTTGGGCGCGTAGAAGGCCGCCTCGCCCTTCTTGATGTGGTAGTCGAAGCCGGCCCCGGCCACCGCGCTCTCCAGCATGCGCTCGGCCCGCTCCCACTCCTGCGGGTCGCCCAGGAATCCCCGCTCGGGCCGGGTGGAAACCGCCACGGAGACATCGCCTAACCCCAGCGCGTCGTAGCTCTCGCGCAGCAGTTCAAAAAAGCTGTGGATCTCGCCCTCCACCTGCTCCGGCTCGCAAAACACGTGCGCGTCGTCCTGGGCGAAGCAGCGCACCCGGGCCAGGCCGTTCAGCGTGCCGCTGCGCTCGTTGCGGTGAAGGCGCGAAAACTCGGCCCAGCGCAGCGGGAGTTCCCGGTAGCTGCGCTTGCCCAGCGCGAACAGGCGGCAGTGGCCGGGGCAGTTCATGGCCTTGATGCCGAGCTCCTCGCCCTCTTCACCGGAATCGAACCAGAACATGTCGTCGTGGAACTCGTCGTAGTGCCCCGATGTTTTGAACAGCTCGCTGCGGAAGAGCTGCGGGGCCATCACTTCTTCGAAGCCGTACTTCGGGTAGAGCGACTTCATGAAATCCACCAGGCCGTTGTACAGCACCATGCCCTTCGGCAGCCAGAAGGGAGAGCCGGGCGAGAGCTCGTCCAGGTGAAACAGGCCGAGCTGCACGCCGACCCGGCGGTGGTCGCGCGCGCGGGCCGCTTCGATGCGCTGCAGGTAATCCTGTAGCTGCGCTTCGTCGGCGAAGGCCGTGCCGGTGATGCGCTGCAGCATCTCGTTGGCTTCGTCGCCCTTCCAGTAGGATCCTGCCGCCTCCAAAAGCTTCACGGCGCCGACCTGGCCGCTGTGCTGCACGTGCGGGCCGCGGCACAGGTCCACGAAGTCGCCGTGGCGAAACAGGGTGATCGCTTCGCCTTCCGGGATGTCATCCAGGCGCGCGACTTTCAGGTCTTCACCCAGTTCGCTGAAAATGCACCGCGCTTCCTCACGGGAGACCACCTCGCGGTGGAAGTTGTGCTTTTCCTTGATGATCCTGCGCATCTCTTCCTCGATGCGCACCAGATCTTCCGGCGTAAAGGGCCGCGGCGTGCGGAAATCGTACTGGAACTTTTCGCTGTGATCGTTTCTTCCTGCGTCCACCTGGCACTTCGGGTACAGGCGCAGCACCGCGTCGGCCATCAGGTGCTCGGCGGAATGGCGCAGCACCTCGCCGGCCTCGGGGTCGCGCGCGGTGACGATGCTGAGCTTCGCGTCTTTATCAAGCGGCGTGCGCAAATCGACCAGCACGCCGTCGATGCGACCCGCCAGGGCGGCGCGGGCCAGGCCGGGCCCGATTTGCCCCGCGACCTCGAGCACGGTGGCGCCCGCCGCGGCTTCGATGGCGCGACCGTCCGGAAGTTCTATCTGGACGGCGCTCATGAAGGGTGGGAGAGGCGGAAGGGCATGTGCTCGGG
>CAZJXU010000048.1:0-2538 GCA_964550095.1 uncultured Spirochaetales bacterium
ATCCGCGCTGCAGTTCTGCATGCGGTAGGCGGAAGGCTCACGTGGCGCATCGCTGTGGCCGTGACCCAGAAGATCGACGGACAGAACGCGGAAGCGATCGGAAAACATGGGGACCAGAAACTCCATGCTGTGCGTGCTGCCGGTAAAGCCGTGCAGCAGGAGCACGGCGGAAGAAGACGACGGGCCCGCCGTTTCCTTGACGAAGAGTCTGCGACCGGGCGCAACTTCCATAAGACCGGAGAAACTCATGACTCTGCGCTCACCGCGTGCGCCACGGCGGCAAAGGCCGCCCGGTGCATCGCCAGGTTCTTTGCGGGGTCCAGCGGCAACTCGACCAGGCAGGGCCCCTCGGCGCCGAGCGCCGCCTTCAGGTCGCCTGCATGGCTGCAGCGCTGAGCCGGGATGCCGAAGGCCTTTGCGAGCGGCGCGAGCGATTGATCGTGGGCCAGGCGAAACACCTCTTCGAAATTGACCGCGCTTTTGTGCGCCGCCAGCGGCAGGTGATCGAAAATGCCGCCGCCGCCGTCGTTCAGCACGAGGGTGCGCAGCGGAATGCGCAGGCGCTGCACCGTGAACAGGGCCCCGATGTCGTGCAGCAGCGCCAGGTCTCCTATCACCAGGCCCACCTCGGCGCCGGCCGCCGCCATGCCGCAGGCCGTGGAGAGCACGCCGTCTATGCCGTTGGCACCCCGGTTGGCGGCAAAACGCAAACGCTGCGCGCGCGGCGGCAAAAAGGTTTCGGCGTCGCGCACCGCGAGACTGTTTGCAAGAAACAGCACGCCGTCTTCGGGGAGCGCATCGGCCAGCGCGGCGAAGGCGGCAGGCAACAACGCCCCGCTTGCCTGCGCGCTTTGCTGCACTGCATGCCAGGCGCGGCGTTCCGCACGCTGCCAGCGGGGAAGCCAACTCGCCTCGGCGCCGCAGGCGGGGCCCGGCCCGGACGGATGCATGCGCGCGCCGGGCGCTTCGCCGGCGGATGTAGGTTGATGTTCCGATTCGGATGCGGCGCGGCGAGGTTCCCGTCCGTCGGTGGCAGCGCGTTGAAGTTCGGGAGCGTCGGCGGCGACGCGCTGAGGTTCGGGGTCGGATGCAGGGCCGGACTGCTTTTCCATCTCTGCGCTCGCCGCCGTTTCGTCCGACGCGTTCTTTTCTGTTGCGACCGCGGCGTTTGTTACTGCCTCGGCGGCGGATGTAGGTTGATGCTCCGATTCGGATGCGGCGCGGCGAGGTTCCCGTCCGTCGGTGGCAGCGCGTTGAAGTTCGGGAGCGTCGGCGGCGACGCGCTGAGGTTCGGGGTCGGATGCAGGGCCGGTCGTCGTTTCCGTCGCTGCGCTCGGCGCCGTTTCGCCCGTGACATCTTCAAACAGCGCGCGCACGAATGCTGCCGGCGCCACGGTAAAGCGGTGCGTGGCGCGGCGCTCCGGATCGCGCCACCAGGCCCCCGGCGTGTGCAGCGCCAGCAGCGGCGCATCCCGGTGCTGCGCGAGCCAGCGCGAAAGCGCGCGACCGGTGGGCGGCGCGCCCAGGCGTATCACCAGGTCCGGCTGCATGCGCTGCGCAAATTCGCTGCAGCGCAGCAATGCATCAGCCGCCGCAACCAGTGCCCCGCCCGCCCTCCCCTGCGGCACGCCGCTGCGGAGTTGCGAAAGCGGCTCGGCCAGCAGCGGCGCGCCCAGCCGCTCCGCCAGGCGGCGCAGCAGGTCTGCACTTTCCGCGTCGATTTCCAGGGGGCCCGCCACGAACACCGGGCGCCTGCTGCGCGCCAGCGCGGCCCGCACCGCCCGGCGCGCACGGAAAAGGCGCAGCGCGGACATCAGGGGATGTGCAGAGGCGCCGGGATTGCTGCGGCCTCCCGGCGCCGTTTCTGCGGACGGCGCGGTGTGTGCGGCCGGCGCTGATGTGTGCGGGTGCGGCGCGCTTTGCGCGGAATGCGATGTCTGTGCGAGCGGCCCTGTCTGTACAGACGACACCTGCGTTGCCCCCGGCTGATGCGGCGCATCGGACTGAACGCACGCGTGCGCCGAAGTTTGCGCGGACGCCGCCGTGTTCACGGACGGCGCGATCTGTGCCGGCGATTCTGTTTGTGCAGTCGGCGCGGTTTGCGCAGAAGCGCCGGGCGTGCGGTCGGACGGCGACATGTTCACCGGCGCCGACGTTTGCTCGGGCGATTCTGTTTGCCCGTGCGCCGCCATTTGCGCCAGCGATTCTGTTTGTGCAGTCGGCGCCGTGTGCGAAGCAGCCGCTGTTTGCTGCGCAGCCAGCGCGGCAAAGATCGGCGCCAGCGGCTCTTCAAATGCCAGGTTCGCGTGCACCGGCCCGGGGCGTGCGCCCAGCGCATGGCGCAGCAAACGCCGCGCCAGACGTCTGGCCCGGCGCCGCGCACCCCCCATTTCGGAACCGGGGCTCTGTTCGTAGAAGGCGCGCGCGTGGCTGCCATACAGGCGCACCTGGTCGATGGTCTGGGCCGCGCCGCGCGCACGCAGCCGGCGCGGGCGATCTGCAGTCAGCACGATCAAAGGCAGGCTGCTGCGACTCGCC